>NZ_FMDO01000027.1 GCF_900095305.1 Proteiniborus sp. DW1
ATATTAAAAATCTAAGGGGGGGTTTAAATGAATAAGAAAATATTGATAATTGTAAGCTTTATAGGGTTGATATTAATTACTAGTACATTAACATATGCTGATGGATTAGAAGAGGCTTTGAAAGCATATTTGAATAGCTCTAGATTTGATTTATTCGGTAGAAGATATGATGAAACTATATTCAATAGAGACTATAGTCTATATGAAGACCTAAAAACTATACCATTGCAATTCAAATGTCTGGTGAAAATTTTCGACCAAAACAAGTACTTATATGCACCACTTGGAGGGGCAGTAGGACTAAAAGCAATCGTGGGAGAAAAAGCATTTGGTAAGATGTTATTCGAGATTCTAAAAGTGGTAGTTAAATAAAAGAAAGGGGCAAGGTAACAAACCTATGCCCCAACTTCCAAAAGATGTGATATTATCAACATTTGACACAACTGGATTTATGTATTAGTTGATAATACACAAAGTTGAACAGGAACTATAATTTTCTTCTCACAAGTTACACAAAGCGCAATTAATAAATTAGCTCTAACAACACCTGTGGCAGGATTTATCATTATATCTCTTATGATGCTGTTTGTTGCTAGTCTTGTTTCACATGAAATATTGCAGAATTCTGTAAATCTTGGGAGGAAAGCACCCTCAAATACTGATGGCAAGCATAGCTCAAAGAAGTTTGTGAGTATTAATGGGTTTTCTACTGTTCCAATTGGTACATTAGCAGTTAATGTAGCGACGCACTCTTTATCACAGTCATCAGAAAATAAAACATCCATTTCAACAATTACATTTCCAGTAATTCTTATATTTTGTGTTCCAAATATAGGAGTTCCTCTTCCTAGTTCGTCACAATCCTCTGTGTCAGTATAGACTAGTCTTTCACTAGCAAATCCATCAGGTCCGATTGCTGTTACTGGTGTTCCTTGAGCTGTTTCTACAAACTCAGCACCTGAAAGTGTAGTATCTGGAGTAGCAACTAAATTTTCTATGTCACTGATATTTCCAGGATTAAAGAATTTTCTACATCTAATATCAAGTACTCTTATTATTCTTGCACCTCTTCCTAATGCTGGAGAGAATGTCTGATTAGCCACTGTTCTTATTGCTTGAAGATTAAATAATTTTGCATCGTATACTTTCTGTACATATATTGGCTCAGTTACAACCTTTCTTAAGTTACCATCAAATGGTGCGCAACCAGTTGTAGCTGTACAGCATTTATCTGGTAAAGCAAGGTTTATTGGTCCAGATTTATTACCACAAGACATAACTTAATCCTCCTTTACTAAAAAAATAAAATACTTCTCATTCTCAATATATTCCTACGTAAAAATTATGTTACATTCATGTACCTTTTTGTCATATTTCTCATAGTGAAAAATAATATTAAATAAAGAGCAAAACTATGGTTATACAATATATTATGATTCTGTTAATGGATAGGTTACACAATATATTTATGTCAGGAGGTGTTAATATGGGCTTTACAAACGTTCATGATGTATTGATAATGGATGATAAGGAAAACATATATAGCTTTTATATACATGAGAATAAAATTAAAATGATATTATATGATAAAAATACTGGAAAAGCGACGAAAAGAGTTATTATAGGCGATTGTATAGATGAGTACGATTCAGCCATATCTGAAGATGGAATAGTATATTTAGTATGTCAAAAGCTAGATGGCAGCATTATGCTAGTATCAATAGATGGGTATAATCAAGAAGAATATTTTCTTGCTGAGAAGTTTGATTCAAGACTTAGAGATATAAATGTTAAACTAATAGGTAACCAAATACATATCATATACTGTCTAGAATCTAATGAAGGAAACAATAGATTTAGAATATATCACCACAGGCTAAAAAACAATGAATGGGATACAAATGTAGTTTCAGATATAACTATAAGGGAGATTTTAAATCCAATTTCAATTATTAAGCTAGAGGATGATATGGTAATAGGATACTATGATTTAGTAGATAATACTGAGCAAGTTTTTATAAATATATATAGCATTGTTAATTCTAAATGGTCTGATAAAATACAGGTTACTACAGATAGGTCTACTAAGATGTACTTAGATATGTTAAACTGCAATGCTAATGAAATTAATTTATGTTACAGTAAGTTTTTGGAAGGTAATTTTATAGTTACATATGAAAAATATAGAATGTCAAATGGTGAAGCTACTAAAGTAGTTGAACATACGTTATCAAATCCGGCAAATTGCATGTATCCTACCTTTATTTATAGTGATGGAACTCTATGGACAATATGGATAGAGTACAATGGACTATTGAGCTGTTTTTCTGAGGATGGTGGTTTAAGTTGGAGCTTGCCATATTCATGGGAAGAATCTAAAAGAGCTGATTTTGCTAGATACAAGTTTACTACTAATAATGACGCTATAAAGGATGCTTATGATTTCAACTATGGATTTGCAACCTATGGTGAAAGCACTACTTTTATTGGATTTGGAGATGTTGAAGCTGCAATTGAAGTTCCTTTGAAGTCTCAAATTAAAAAAAAAGAAGACGAGGATGAAGATATAGAGAATGATGTAGATAATGAAGGAATTATGCTTGAAAAGGAAGTGAGTAGAATACAGGAAAATATAGTAAAAGAGAAAGAAGTAGATGAATCTATAGAATTAAATGAGATAAGAGAAAGAGTTGAGGTAATAGAACAAGCATTAAAAGCTATTACTGAAATACTGGAAACCAAGTTATCTGAAATAAATTTTCAAAGTCAGTACGAACACGAAAATAGTAAGAAAATTACGGAACTTGAAAAACGGGTATTTGATATTGAATCTTTTTTAAGCAAAAGAAGAGGACCTTTAAGGAGGTAAAAAAGAGATAGATGCGTAACTGAACTAAAAGAGATTCTTCGTATATGTCTAAAATGATAACTTATAAAATATGCCATACAGAGGACGCAAGACTGAAGAATCTCTTTGATTGCTTATATAAAACTATATATTATATGTAACTCAACAACCTCTTTTTATCTATTTGCTGTTATTCTGAGCATCAGATAAGAATCTGCTATTTTGTGTATATATCTTTTTCAAATATTTCTCTTATAGCATTTATGTCACTAGTAATGCTTAATATAAGCATTAGCTTAATTCGAGCTTTTTGACCTGGAAGGTTATCTCCAAAAATAGCACCAGCATTTCTAAGGGTTTTCCCTCCACCTAGATAACCATATGTATCTAGAACTCTACCAGTTGGACATCTTGAAACTATAACAACAGGAATATTTTTATCTATACTTTTCTCTATACCATCAACCATTTCTGGAGGCACATTTCCACGACCCATTGCTTCAATTACTATGCCTTTATAACCAGCATTTATACAATAATCAATTAAGTCGGAGTCCATTCCAGCAGCACATTTAATTAATGCGACCTTAGATTCGATACTATCAGTTTCAATATGATGGTGATTTACAATATCTCTATAAAAGATAACCTTATCATTATCTACAATGCCTAAAGGACCAAACTCAGGAGACTTGAATGTATCAAGAGATAGAGTGTTGGTTTTTGTCACATGAGATGCAGCATTTACCTCATTATTCATTACAACCAGTACCCCTTTATTTTTGGCTTCTTCAGATATGGCTGTACAAATAGCCGCAGATAGATTGCTTGGACCATCATAGCCTAGTTCTGAAGAATTTCTCATTGCACCAACAACAACAATAGGTTTCTCTGATTTGATAGTTAAGTCCAATAGATAGGCTGTCTCTTCTAAGGTATCTGTACCATGAGTTACTACTACTCCGACAATATCATCTCTTGCTACAGTTTGCTTTACAAGCTTAGACAATTCTAACATCATTTTTGGAGTTATATGAGGACCAGGATATTCTCCATAATTAATTGTTTCAATATCTGTGAATTTTTCTATGTTTGTAACCATAGCCATTATTTCTTCACTTGATAGGGCAGGAATAGCTGCATTTAGCCTTGGGTCAACCTTCATAGATATTGTACCGCCAGTGAAAATTACTGCAACCTTTTTATTCACAATTAGCACCCCCATAGAATGAAATTAACTAATAATATTTTAGCATAAAAAAGAAATATAATAAAAGAAATGTAATAATATTAATAATTTCTGAATGGTAACAGGTATTTAAGTTACTATTGGAAATGTTAAATGTGCTTAATATAATAATTACGAAATTTTGGAAGGCGGTTATTAGGGACAAAGCAAATCAATGCAAATAGAATTTAAAAACAAAAAGACCCCTCCGTAGGGGTCTTTTTGCGCATTCCTATACGTTTAGGAAGCAAAGTAAACCGTTCAAAAGGGGTATTGGGAATAGAGATCTCATTTGAGGTTACCAGGGGGATAACCACAAACAAATTATAACAAAATCCGACAAGCTTTGCAAGCTTTTTTGTAAAAAATAATTATAATAGTTATTTAAGGTCCTTTTTTTGTTAACCTACCTTTTATCATTCCAAAATTTCCTATATAATAATAGATAACTAATCCTGCGGTGGTAGAATTTAGATAAACAAGCCAAGAGGATTATTTACAATTAATAAGCCTATAAGTATTTTTTATTATTTTAGGATAATTACATCTATATATAAAAAACTTATTCTTATATAATACTAGATATATAAGGTATATTAATAAAATGAGGTGAACTTATGAAGGTTTATTTAGATAATAGCGCTACAACAAGACCTAGAGATGAGGTAATTGAAGAAATATCCTATATGCTAAGAGTTCAATATGGGAACCCATCATCTCTACATAGAATGGGATTAGAAGTTGAAAAACGAATTGAAAATTCAAGAAAAGTTGTAGCAGAATTTCTAAGATGCGATAAAGATGAGATATTCTTTACTTCAGGAGGTACAGAATCAAATAACATTGCTATTCAAGGTATAATAAACAAAAATATAAAAAGAGGAGATCATATAATCACAACAAAATTTGAACATTCCTCAGTGTTAAATGTTGTAAAGTATTATGAAAACAAAGGAATAAAAGTAACCTATCTAGATTTAGATGAATATGGTATGATAAATTTGGAGCAATTAGAAAATAGTATTAGTGAAAGCACCATTTTAGTAACCATAATGATGGTAAATAATGAAATAGGAACTATACTCCCAATAGAATCTATTAGTAAAGTAGTAAAAAATAAAAATAGAAATACAAAGATACATGTTGACGGTATCCAAGCCTTCAGTAAGCTAGATATAGATATTAGAAAACTAAATATAGATACATTTTCTTTTAGCAGTCATAAGGTTTATGGTCCTAAAGGAGTAGGTGGACTATATGTTAAAAAGGACATTATACTAGAACCTATAATCTTTGGGGGAAATCAAGAAAGAGGAGTAAGGTCAGGTACTGAAAATGTACCTGGAATTATTGGTTTCGGAAAAGCTGTTGAGATCCTAAAAGAAAAATACAAGGAAGAAGCTGAGGAAATAAAAAAGCTTAAAGCCTATTTTGTTAAGAAGCTTAAAGACAAGATAGATAACATTAGAATTAACAGTTTTCTGGATGATAGATGTGCTCCTCATATTTTAAATGTTTCATTTATGGATGTTAGAGGAGAGGTATTATTGCACTATCTTGAGGATAATGGAGTATATGTATCTACAGCATCAGCTTGCTCTTCACATGGAAAAGGAAAGAGCCATGTATTGAAATCTATAGGTCTGAAAGATAATGAGATAGAAGGTGCAATTAGATTTAGCTTTTCACATTATAATACATTAGAGGAAATGGATTATGTAATTGAAAAACTAGAGCAATCAGTAAAAGATATTAGAAGAATAACTATGAGGTGAGAATATTGGATAAAGTAATAAGTGTTAGTTTTGGAGAAGTTGCACTAAAGGGGCAAAATCGCTATTTTTTTGAAAACAAATTAGTAAGAAATATAAAAAATATTGCAAAAGGAATGGGACAAACTAAAGTATACAAGGAACAAAGTAAAATTTACATAGAAGTAGAAGAAGAATTTCAAGAAGAGCTAATTAAAAGACTTAGAAGGATATTTGGTATAGTGAATATTAGTCTTTGCCATAGAATAGAAAAAAATGTTGATCAGATTAAAGAACATGCACTAAAAATATTAGAAGAAGTGAGAAGTAAAAGGGATGTAAAAACCTTTAAGGTTGATGTAAACCGAGCAGACAAAAGATTTCAACCCAACTCAGTCGAGCTTGCAAGGGAAGTAGGAGCATATATTTTGAGAAATACTGAAGGACTAAGTGTAGATGTACATAATCCAGATATACATGTCTATGTAGATATTAGGACACAATGCTATATATACACTGAAAAGATTAGAGCCTTTGGAGGATTACCAGTAGGTACAAATGGGAAAGGACTATTACTTTTATCTGGTGGTATTGATAGCCCTGTAGCAGGATTTATGATAGCAAAAAGAGGTGTAGAAATAAGTGCAGTACACTATCATAGCTATCCATTTACTAGTGAGAGAGCAGAGGAAAAGGTTAAGACACTTGCTGAAATACTAACTAATTATTGTGGGAAGATCAAGATGTATAGTGTTAACCTGTTAAATATACAAAAAGAGATTAATGAAAAATGTCCAGAGGATGAGATGACCATAATCTCTAGAAGATTTATGATGAGAATAGCAGAGAAAATAGCTCTAAAAGAGGATATTAATGCTTTAATAACAGGAGAAAGCTTAGGGCAAGTGGCAAGTCAAACAATTAATGGAATACATGTAACTAATTCGGCAGTTAATTTGCCAGTGTTAAGACCCCTTATAGGAATGGATAAAGTGGAGATAACAGAAATATCTAAGGAAATAGGTACATTTGAGACTTCCATACTTCCATTTGAAGACTGTTGTACAGTTTTTTTACCTAAACACCCTGTAACTAGACCTAAATTAGAAGACATTGAAGAATCGGAAAAGGTATTAGATATAGATAAGCTTGTTGCGGATGCAATAGACCAAATGGAAGTATATGAAATAAGATCCTAGCAAATTATTAGTAAAATTTAATATTTTGTAGTAATATATTATTAAAGTTAATAATATTAAATAAGGATTTTAAAGTGATTTTAGAACTTTATAGTAAAGGAGACTGTGTTATGAGGGTAGGTTTAATTGTACTTGCTGTAATACTTATAATAGTGGTTGGTTTTGGAGCTATTATTGTAGGTAGCTACAACAATTTAGTAAAATTAGATGAGGAGACTAATGCTAAATGGGCACAAATAGAAAATCAACTGCAAAGAAGAGCAGATTTAATTCCTAACCTAGTAAATACAGTAAAGGGATTTGCAGCTCAAGAGGAAAATGTATTATTAGGAGTTACACAAGCTAGAAGCAGACTAGAAACAGCCAGAACTCCGGGTGAATATGCAGATGCTAATGCACAGCTTACAACTGCACTTGAAAGATTAAATGTAGTAGTAGAGGCATATCCTGAGCTTAAGTCTAATGAAAATTTCATAAGGCTGCAAGACGAATTAGCAGGAACAGAAAATAGGATTGCAGTTGCTAGAATGGATTACAATGAATCAGCAGAGATATTAAATAAAAAAGTACGTACATTTCCAACAAATATTATTGCAGGAATGTTTGGATTTAATCAAAGAGAGTATTTTAAAGTAAGTGATGAAGCTAAAGAAGTGCCACAAGTAAACTTTTAGTGGGTGACATAAATGAAAAATAATAGATTAGTCCTTTGTTTTCTGTTGACGATTTTTTTACTAGTATCTAGTATTAGCGCCTATGGAATTGGACTTGATCTTCCTGAGCCAAGTAGATATTTTTATGTATATGATGAGGCTAATATTATAGATAATTATTTAGAAGATTATATAATCAGTACTAATGAACAGCTATATAGAAAAACTGGGGCACAAATAGTAGTTGCTACTCTGAACTCATTAAATGGAAACAGCGAGCAAGAGATTGCCGTACAGCTTTTTAGAAAATGGGGAATAGGAAGCAAGGAGAAAAATAATGGTGTATTAATGCTTATAGTTCCTAATGAGCAAATATTGTGGATTGAGATTGGTTATGGGCTAGAAGGGGCACTACCAGATGGAAAAGTAGGAGAAATCAGAGACAAACAGATGTTTCCCCATTTTAAAGAAAAAGATTATAATACTGGCATCCTAAAGGGATTTGATGCTATACTAGCCGAAGTTGTTAAAGAGTATAATATAGAAAGACCCGACAACTCAGATTTTCAAGGTAGTTATGATGAGTATAACAATAATGGGATTAGAGTAAATCCTTTATTAGTAGCCATAGGTATCATAGTATTTTTGATTATCGACTTCAAATTTTTCGGTGGCTTTCTTACTATGATGATACTTAGGTCTTCATCTAGAGGTAGTTTTAGAGGAGGAATGAGGGGCAGAAGTGGCGGCAGAAACCGTGGAGGAGGAGGTTCCTCTGGTGGTGGAGGCGCTGGTGGTAGATGGTAGAGCGTAGATTAAGGTTCCGCGCTCTTTTTTTGTTGTGGGGGTTTACAAACTCCAAGCATAGTAGTATAACAATTATTGAAGAGATTACAAAGTTTTAATTCTAAAATAGCAGAAGTAAGTAGTTATAAAAATTATTTGTTGGGTAATAATATATTAGTAAAGCAAATGCAAATCATTTGCATTCACAGGAGGAATATACATTGAAAAATAAACGAATTACAAAAACATTCTTTGTTATTATAGCCATAAGTCTTTTATTAAGTGGATGTAACACTGAAGCACCAGCTAAGGTTAGCTCAGATAAGCTAAAAGTATATGTTAGCTTTTACCCGATTTATTTTGCTGCAGATCAAATTGGCAAAGATAAAATTGAGCTTTATTCTGTGATTCCAAATGGTTCTGAACCTCATGACTATGAACCTTCTATTAGAGAAATTGCAAATGTTGAGAATGGAGATATATTTATATTTAACGGGGTAGGAATGGAACCTTGGGCAGAGAAATTGTCTGATAACCTAGCACGGAAAGAAGTCCAGACTTTGAATTTAAGTGAATATGTTGATCTTATTAAACTAGAAGACGAGGATCATAATCATAAGGATCATGATCATGGTTTATATGACCCTCATATATGGCTCGACCCAATTAATATGAATAAAATAGCCTATCAGATAATGATAGAGTTTTCAGAGCTAGATAAGCCTAATGAAAGTTTCTATAAGAAAAGTTATGAAGAGTTTTCAGAAAAATTATTAGAATTAGACTTAAGTTTTAGATCAGGGCTTGAAAATTTAAGTGAAAAAGATATACTTGTTTCACATCAAGCCTTTGGCTATTTGACTAAAAGATACGGATTAGAGCAGATAGCTGTTACTGGGATAACTCCTCATGAAGAGCCAAGTCCTGGGGCTATTGCCAAGTTGCTAGATATAATAGAGGAAGAAAAATTTGAATATATTTTTTTAGAAAGCTTAGCTAGTCCAAAAGTAGTAGAGCTATTAGCTAGAGAAGGAAATCTACAGGTACTAGAGCTAAATCCCATATCAGGCTTGACAAAAGAGCAGCAGGAAAAAAAAGAGGATTATTTTTCATTAATGATGAAAAACCTAGAAAACTTGAAAAAGGCATTGGTGAGATAGATGAATAATGTAATAGTAAGGGTAGATAATCTAAGCTTTGGATATGAAAAAAGACGGGTTCTTAATAATATAAGTTTTGAAATTAATAAGAGGGACTATGTCGGTATAGTTGGAGCAAATGGTTCTGCTAAAAGTACACTATTGAAGTTGATGATGGGCTTTTTAAAACCTAATGATGGGAATATAAAGATATTTGGATTTAATATAGAAGACTTCAAGGATTGGAATAAAGTGGGTTATATTCCCCAAAATGCAAGAAACTTTAACTCTAGATTCCCAGCAACAGTTAAAGAAATAATAGGAAGCAGTCAATATTCTCAAATGAGTATGTTTAAAGTATTGAATAAAAAAATAAAGAAAGATACGATTAGAGCGTTAGAAGCTGTGAATATGGTTAATTTTAAGGATAGTCTTATAGGAAATCTTTCAGGAGGGCAACAGCAGAGAGTTTTCCTGGCAAAGTTACTAGTAAATAATCCTGAAGTTATTTTTATGGATGAGCCATTAATAGGAGTAGATACAGAATCACAGGATATTTTCTTTGAGTTGATAGACAAGCTAAATAAAGACTACGGAATAACCATAGTCTTAGTTACACATGATTTTAGCACATTACAGCAAAGGGCAAATAAGTTGTTTTGCTTAGATAATGGAAAAATCACTATATCTAACTTAGAAAACAATTAATAAACTACAGATTATTTTAACCTACTTATGTATAGGCTGAAATTCATACCTGTTATTAAATTTATCACTTACTATAGAAGGGAAGAAAAATAATGATAATTTTTGAGTATCCATTTATGCAGCGAGCATTACTCATTGGAATTATAATATCCATTATTAGCTCAAGTATGGGGCTTTTTCTGGTGCTACGAAGACTTTCAATGGTAGGAGATACTCTTTCTCATACTGCCTTGGCAGGTGTAGCGGTAGGCATGATTACAAATATATATCCACTATACACAGCTATATTAACAACCTTAGCAGCTTCATTTGTTGTTGAAAAATTACGGAAGGAATATAAAGAATATGCAGAACTTTCACTTGCAATAGTTATGGCAGCTGGAATTGGTATAGCCAGTTTACTAATCAGCATCGGAAAGAATAAAACCGTAGGCATAACCAACTATTTATTTGGGAGCATATCTTTAGTTACTGAAGAGGATTTAAAAATCATCGTATTTCTAGGTGTTATTATTATTGCAGTAATTCTATTACTTTTTAGAGCATTGTTCTATATGACTTTTGATGAGTCTGATGCAAAGTTGAGAGGAATACCGGTTAATAAACTTAATTTATTATTTGCAATGCTTGTAGCTATTACTATAACACTTTCTATGAGAATTGTAGGTATTTTATTGATTTCTTCTTTGATGACAGTGCCTGTAGCGACAAGTATCCAAATAGCCAAAGGTTTTAAGCAAGCTTTTATTTATACTAATGCTTTTGGAGTCCTTTCAGTTATTATAGGTTTAATAGCATCATTTTATCTCGATGTTGCTCCAGGAGGTTCCATAGTAATTGTTTCATTACTTTTACTATTGACTGTTATTGTTATAAAGAAGCTTCATGCAAAAGTTGCAAGACGGATAACTAATAATTTAGACGGAGATGTTTTTAATGAACACAATATATAAAATATATGAAAGTATACAAGAAAAAGGATATAAGCTTACAGTGCAAAGGAAAGCAATGCTAGATATTCTTATAGAAAATAAAGACTATTTATTAGAACCATCAGATATATTTGAATGGGTTCTTAAGAAAAACAAGGATATTAACTTTTCAACCATATACAGGAATCTTGAGACCTTTATTAATATAGGTATTGTAAGAAAAGTAAGCTTAGACGATGGCAAAAACGCCTATCAGATAGTACTTGAAGAGCAACATATTCATAGTCTAATTTGTAAAAAGTGTGGGAGGGTTGAGGTACTTAAGAGCTGTCCATTAGAAAAGATAGATATGAAAGAAATTGAGAAAAAGGGCTTTCAACCAGATTCACATAAATTTGAAATTTATGGTTTTTGTAAAGAATGCTGTCATTCATAAAACTTTTAAGAGCTTCAATAATGAAGCTTTTTTTAT
>NZ_FMDO01000028.1 GCF_900095305.1 Proteiniborus sp. DW1
GAAGACACGGCAATTTCGGGGCAGTTCTCTGGGGATCTTTTAATGAAAAGAAGAAACTGCATAACAGCAATTTTAAGCAAAATAAATATGATATGATTTTTTAGGTAAAATCAAAATTTTGGGATACAGAATTTGGAGGTGGATTTGGTGCGAACTATAGCAACTCCGTGGTATAAATTGTATAAGCCTATTTTATTTGGATTTGGTATTCCTTTTACCTTAATAGGATTGATATTCTTATATATAGATGGGAATTTAGCATTTTTAATTAATGGCGTTTTTTGGGTGATAGTCGGGTGTGGCCTTAAGATTAAAGGAGATTATAATCAACGTAAGCTTCAAATTTTGAAGAGAAAAGGTCTATATTATGATGGTTCTGTGGCACATATAGTTCCTGCGCATTGGGTTAAGATTGGAAGCTATATAACAGCGCGTGTTGAATGTATTTACAAAGCTGAAAAAGGTGACTGTTTAATTAAGAGCGGATATTATCTTCTATCACCTTTAGATAGAATAGAAAACTTGTATGCAAAAATTTATTTTGATTGTAACAATTCAGATAAGTATGCTGTTGAGCTTTTTCGGGGAGATAATGGGGTTGTATTTAAATCCTAGAACTAACTAATGAGAAAATTGACAAGGTGTTCAATTGTCATAATATAAATTATCAAAATAGTAATTAAGACAAACTTCGAGAGAAAATTGAATTAAATTAAATGAACATTTTTTATATTATGTGAGGGATTGTTGGGGAAAAAACATTGCCGCATCTTCTAACAAAATATTTGCGCAAGGGTGCACTCGGGCACAATCTTATGGTGTTGTGCACCACATCTCTTCGCTGGGAGCAAAGCTCCACTATAGGGTCTATCTTACGGGTCCGGTTCAGGGACGTCGCAAATACGAGACGTTAGAAGACACGGCAATTTCGGGGCAGCTCTTTGAGGGTCTTCTAATGGAAAGAAGATATTACTTAACAGTAGTAAAATATGTAACTAATCTAAGATAGGGAGGATTATATTTTGAAGAAAACTGCTATGTATTTGGTCTTATTGATACTGGTACTTTCATTAATCGCCTGTAAAAAAGACACAAATGATGTAGAGGTGTTGAAGGATTCAGGTGAATACTATTTTGAGCCTAATGTATCAATAATTGAAGGCAAATTAATTACAAGAATGTACTATGGTCCACCAAATTATGGAGAGAACCCTGATACTGATGCTCAACAATATCCGTTTATATTGCAACTGGATAACCCAATTGATGTTATTGCAACGGAGAATGATACTCAAAATTCAGATGTACTTGGAGTTACTGAGATACAAGTAGTCCCTATGGGTGAAGAAGAAACTCAACTATTGGATAGTTATATAGATAGTCGAGTTAGAATACAAGGAACTTTATTTAAAGCGATATTTGGTGGACATCATACAGATGTATTAATACAAGTAGAAGAGATTCTGGATTAATAACCATAGTAAATATTATTGTTGGTTTCTAACAATAAGGCTGACCCTTATGACACATAATTTATAGAATACGTCATAAAAATAGGTTTTTGAAAAAACTTATTTAAATCTTTACTGGAGGGGAAGAAAATGAAAAAGTACGTCTCAAAAATTATGCTGGTATTATCATATGCGTCACTAATTGGAGCAATATTGCAAATGGTATATTTGAGGTTCGGTGGTATATTATTTGAATTTCATCGTTATCCTGCTGATAACTGTTTATGGGTAGCCCTAATTGTTTCTTTCGGTTTGTTTTTAGGACTATATAAGATTATAGATTTACTCGAAAGCAATTAATTTGGCTTTTTTTATATAAGATACAGTCTTTATATTATGCGAAGGATTATTTTTGTGGAAAGAGTCATCACTTCCTATAACAGTGTACTTGCGTAAAGGTGCACTCGGGCGCAATCTTAGGGCGATGTGTACCACATCCCTTTACTTGGGGCGAGCATATCCAAGGGTTCTATCTCTCGGGATAGGTTCATAGATGCCGAAATACTGGGGGGTATGCGATACATCCTAATTGTTGGAGGGAATAAAATGAAAAGGTACAAACTTCTATTTTCGTTATTTATAGTAATCATTATAACGATAGGTTGTAGTAATGCTAATAAGTTAAATAGGAGTGGTAAAGAAACTGAATATTATATTATTGAAAACGGAAAGAAAATCTACTTTGAGAGTTTTAAATTTATAGATGATATTCATAAATTCGGATCAATACTAAATAGCACTGTTAAATCATTAAATGAGGTAAAGGATGGGAAAAGGGACTTGCGTTTTATTAATGAGATTGAATCACAAGAATTAAAGGAAGACGAATATCATAAAATTTTCTCTAGTCTTGTTCCAAGAGAAAGCGAACTAAGAACTATAAATGTACAGGTTGAAAGCTATAAAATAACTGGCTTACAGTATGATAAAGATCAAAATATGATAAAGGTATATTTAAGAGTAAAAACAAATGAAGAGCAAAAAGATGGTTTAATTAAAGTGGAAAATAACCAAACATACATCTATAAACTTGAGAATGGTAAATTATTGTTAAAAAAATATGATCTATCTCAATATTTACGATAAGCGTCGCATAACAAAATATTTGCGCAAGGGTGCACCTAGGCAAGATTTTGGGGTAGTGTGTACCACATCCCTTCGCTGGGAGCAAAGCTCCACCAAGGGATCTATCTCTGAGGTCCAACTCAGGGACGTCGTAAATAAGAGAACGTTAGGCAATAGAACACGTTTATAGGTTGTCTTTGAGGTCTGCCTATGTAGTAAAGATGTACAACTTCGATAGGAATTTATTATTCAAGTTTGATATAATAAAGTTATGGTATGTAATAAATAAAAGGGGAGATTTTTGTGACTTGGGATGAAGTAAGAAAGCTATACCCTAATCAATTTGTTAAGTTCAAAATAGTGAAGTCTCATATTAAAGGAAATAAGGAGTATGTTGATGAGGTAGCCGTCATAAAAGCTATTGAAGACGGAAAAGAAGCTATGAAAGAATTTATACAACGTAAAGAAGGAGAATATATCTACAGCACTAAAAATGAAAAATTAATAATTGACCTAGTAAAACATATAGGCATAAGGAGGAGCGTATAAAGTATGTATAATTTACATTATAAAGATGGACTTTTATATGCTTCTATTATTTTACAAGAAGGCGACAAGTCAGTTATTATTGATGATGTTATAGTTGACACAGGCGCATATCATACGATTATTCTAACCGATTATTTAGAAGATTTAGATGTTGCATTTACAGAAGATGATGAGCTTGTTAAATCCTCAGGATATGGTGGATTGCAGATGAGTTCAGTACGGAAAAAGATAGAAAAAGTAACGATCGGAGACATTTCATTAACAAATATGAAGATTGATTTTGGAGAGATAGATCCTTATGAAAGAGTTAATGGACTTGTAGGTTTAGATTTCTTAAGGTCGGCAGGTGTGATTATTGATTTAGTTGATTTGACAATGTATAAAAAGAACGGTTAGGATGGTCTTTGAGGGTTATGTGTTCCATCACCTAACAATTTATTTGCACAAGGGTGTACTGGGGTACAAGCCTGGGGCAATGTGCACCACATCCCTTCATCGGGAGCGAGCTCCGACAAGGGGTCTATCTTTGGGGTCCGGTTCAGGGACGTCGCAAATACGGAACGTTAGGTGAAAGGATAGGTTTATTGAAATCGCTTCAGCAATAAAAATATCAGAAAATTATAAGGAAAAAATATAATCCTAAAGAATCAATTATGGAGGGAATGCTATTGTTAAGCTATTCTGAAGATCAAATAAAAGAAATTTTAACAACTATTTTACATAACAATAAATTTGATATTGTGCCTGTTGGAAACCATCATTTAAAAAGACATTTAGTCTATAGAATTAATATAGAAAATGAAAAATCAATTATATTTAAGCTCTATTATAAGACCAGAAGAAGAAGTAGAGAAATAGCTAGTTTAAAGTCATTAGAAAGTAGCAATGTGAAATGCCCCAAGATACTTGAATACGGTAATTTAGAAAATGGACAAGAATGGTTGATTATGGATTACATCGAAGGAGTATTATTTGATAATATCATTACTGATATTCCAATGAACATAAAGCTAAACTTATTTGAACAATTAGGCGAAGAATTAGGAAAGATACACTCATTTAAAACATTCAACTTTTTCGGAGAATGGGATGAAGGTGGTAATAGTATAAAAAATATAACGAATTATTTTGATTTTTTTGTTACAAATGTAGAACAGGATATAGAACTTGTACTTAGCCAAGACATACCTGATAAAGAGGCATTGATTAAGGCTATAGATCAAATTCGAAATAACTATAGTTTATTAAAAATAAATCCAACATCAAGATTATTACATAATGATTTTGACGGAAGAAATGTTTTAGTTAATAAAGTAGGTGAAGAGTATTTTATAAACGGAGTTATAGATTTTGAAGGAAGTTATCCAGGAAATCCAGAAACAAATTTTATTGGACTTTATTTTAGATACTTCTTAGAAAATGGAGATTATGAGAAAGCTTTTTTCAGGGGATATGAAAAGCATTTACAGTTAAACGAAGGATTTAATGAAAGAATGTTTACTTATCTATTGTGTTTTATAGTTGGTAATTGTAGCTGGGCTTATTGGCAAGCACCAGAATATTATAAGCAAAATATTGAATTTTTATATAAAATACTTGGCTA
This sequence comes from Proteiniborus sp. DW1, assembly GCF_900095305.1. Taxonomy (NCBI): domain Bacteria; kingdom Bacillati; phylum Bacillota; class Clostridia; order Eubacteriales; genus Proteiniborus; species Proteiniborus sp. DW1. The sequence continues at coordinate 4,729 of NZ_FMDO01000028.1, forward strand.
ATGGTCTTTTTCAGACAATTGGTCTTAGGGCAAAGATGAATAAAAACATCCCATCGGCTAACAGTGCATTTGCTCAAGGTTACACTAGGGTATAACCTTAGGGAGATGTGCACCACATCCCTTCGCTGGGAGCAAAGTTCCACTTTTGTGGTCTATCTCTGAGGTCCAGCTCAAGGACGTCGCAAATACGGGAACGGTAAGTGACACCTCAATATCATGGCCGATCCTTGAAGACAATTTACTTAAAGATCTATTAGTGAAGTTATTAATATAATTATGCGAAATAAAAAGTAATAGAATTTTGTGAGAAGGTGAAGGTTTGAATCAAAATACGATCAGCATTAGTACTACAATTATTTGGATAGTTACATATCTTATAGTGTGCGGTATAATTCCCGCAACATTAGATAAGATGATTTTTAGAACTATAAAAAATGGAATATCTGCTTGGCTTAATCTTTTAACTTTGATTGCTCTTAATAGCATTTTTATTCTTGTTTTAATAACGAGATATCAGTTAAAAGTCAGTATTCTTAACAATATTTCATTAAGAGGAGTATTATTGGCTTTTGGCTGTTCATTATTATTTTATCTTTTATTGGACAAGCTCCTAGATCCTTTTTTTGATAGTGTATTTATTGCTAGTGCAGATGAATATAAGAGAACAATTGCGCAATTACGGCAATCTCCAATTGTGAATTTAATTCGTATATGCTTACTAGCTCCAGTAGTAGAAGAGATATTAATAAGAGGATGCATATTAAATTCCTTACAAAGCAAATATGGTATAATACTTGCTCTTTTGATATCATCTCTCTTATTTGCTGTACTTCATTTTAATTTTGTACAAACGCTATCAGCTGTGATATGTGGTCTGATATTAGGATTGTTATACATAAATACGGGATCATTGTTTAGTTGTATTTTGGCACATTCCTTGTATAATATTATTTCATATTTTACAAGCATCTTAACTGAAGATTTTACTCATAAAAAATATTCGGAATTATAGCAGTCATTATATAAATAATAAGCTATAAAAAGCGCCTTAATGTTGGGCATCACTTAACATTATATTTGTATAAGGGTACACTAAGGCATAATCTTAAGGCAATGTGCACCACAATCCTTCGCTGGGAGCAAAGCTTCACCAGGAGGTCTATCTTTGAGGGCCAGCTAAGGGTCGTCGCAAATATGGGACGTTATAAGTCATGGCGATATCAGGGAAGTTCTTTATGGGTCTTTTATGAAAACAAGATATCGCGTAACAATAAGATATTGTTCAGCAAATATTACTCACATAAAGATAGGAGATTAATATGGTGAAAAACATGAAAATTTTGTATTCAGATAGTATAGATATGATAAATATGACTAATGAACGATTTATGAACTTGTTTTTAATTAATATCTTGGCAAATGGGAAAACAATACCATTTGTATTTGATACAGGTGCATCAATTACTGCAATTAGTGAATCTATAGCTGATAGTGTAGGGGCAATTTCTTCATCTGATTTGGTAACAGTAGGAGGAAATACCGGAATGACAGAAACAGTTTCTAAGAGTATAATTCCTACATTTAAAATTGGAAAGAACACTGTTGAGAATTTAAGTGTAATTGTTGTACCAGATAATAAACTGGACTTTGGTTTTGATGAAGATGGTAATAGCCTAAGAGTAAATGGTTTTCTTGGTTGGGATGTCATCAGTAATTTTAAATGGACAATTGATCCCCATGCAAGAAAATATATCGTAGAGAAACCAGAACTGACTGATAATAAAGATCAATTATATTGGGACAATATGCCGATTATTAATGTCCAATATGATAACCACAATATGTATTTCGGATTTGATACAGGGAACACTGAGAGTATGTTTAGTAAGGAGTTCACTCCCTTTTTAAAAACCAAACAAGAAAAGAAGGACGAGATTGCTGGTATTGGTGGAGTAATAGAGGAAGACGTTTACCTGATTGACAATATTAAACTCAATATTAGCAACAAAAGCATAGAAATAAAGAATATATCTGTTCTAAAGCGAGACGTTTTTCCAACTAAAAACTTCAAAGTAATGGGACTATTAGCTGCGGATATTGTACAGAACCACAAATGTATAATTGATTTTATGAATCATGATTTTCAACTTATTTAACTTCATACTTATATACTCAAGATAAGAGTAATTCAAAATAATATTTAGGTCATAGTACTCATATATTAATAGAACTATAATAGATAAAGAAACTAGAGTGATAGGAAATATAGTAACAAAGGATATCGACATACTTGGAATAATGGAAGGAAATGCAGTATCATCAGGATTAGTGTATGCCGACCAGGAAGCAGTAGTCATTTGTAGAATTGGTAAAGGGCTTATATAATTTTACAAAATTAGAAACTTATATAATGAAATGATATAACATGATAATTATCAAGGGGGTTAACGAAAAACATTCAATTATGGATTATAAGAGGTATACTTGCCTTATTGCTTTATACAAGTAATACTTAGGTTTTTATCCAAAAAAGCAAGAATATAATAAATTTAGAATCCATCTAAGTAAGGTCATTTTGGACAACTTCATCTAACAAGGTATTTGAGCAAGAGTGTGCAGGGATACAATCTTAGGGCAATGTGTACCATATCCCTTCACCGGAAGCAAAGCTCCATTAGGGAGCCAGCTCTTAGGCTATGTTCAGGGATGAGCAAACACATGATATTATATGCCAGCCCTAAGATATTGTGTACCCATCCCTTCGCTGGGAGCGAAGTTCCACTATTGGTTCTATGTTTTGGGTCTAGCTTGGGGACGCGTAAATACGGGATAATAGTTTGTATCGGGACATGTCTTTGGGAGTTAAGAAAAAGTTTAATAAGCAAGGAGGAGAGCTATGATTGATTTTACTGAACTAGATTTTACAAATAAAACAGTTTTAGAAGTTGGTACGGGTAGAGGTGGAACCACTATAAAGTTAGCTAAAGCATTAAAAGATTTCAGAGGTGCTAAACTTATAACTACTGACATATATGATGGTAATTTTGAGGAGTTAGACAGAAAAATAAAGGATTATAATGTAGATATTAGATTCATTAAAACAGACGGATGTGAATTAAAGAATATTGAAGAAAATTCTATAGATTTTTTAGTTTGTAACTATACTTTATGTGCTATTAATTCTAAAAGCGGAAGTGAAGTTTTAGCTTTGAGTAGATTTAGGGAAGTTTTAAACTTTGGTGGAATTTTATACATAGAAGAAGAATATCCATTAAATTTTGTAGACAATTCTATGCAACAGGTATGGTCAAGGAAGTGGCAATTGCTAAGAGGAGCAAATATGCTTTTAGGCGAGTTGTCTTATAATGAGATTAATCCAAGTATTTTAGAAAAGATTTTACATATTTTAGGATTTAAAGATATACAATGGCAAAGTAGTTCGCACCTAATAACAGGTGATGATAGTTTAGAGTTTTTTAAGTATAGATTTACTAATTTGTTAAAAAGATTAAATAATAGTCAAATAGTTGAGGGGTTAAAGCAAGAGATGAAAGACCTTGAGGAATATTCAAAAAAAGCAGGGGGAATGGAAGTACCCATATATAAAATTATAGCTAAAAAAGAAATATAGGGCACTGACTAGAAGAAATTAGAAAAGCATTAGAGGTATTTGATGTTGAGTATAGGCCTATTTATGGACATATTACATTTGCAAGCTTTATCGATGTTGATGTAGATGAAATCGTCAGGTATACAAAGAAGTTTGCAGAGGGGAAACAGTCATTCGATATTAACTGTTCAGCGTTAGGATTTTTAACAGCTAATTGCATAGCCTGCATACCTTCTACTTCAGGAAAACTGTTAGAATATTATGAGGAGTATCATCAAGAATTTGATTCTTACTGCAATATGTGGACAAGAGCTGATACTGGATTGTGGTTGCCTCATATATCGCTTTTTTATAGTGAAAAAGAAGATTTAGGCGCTATTATTGGAGAAATGTCAAAAGGATTACCACTTTTTAAGAATTCTTAATGGCTTACTTGAAGTAGCAATAATAGCCACTTTAGAATGATTTCCTTCAGCGATTTTTCATAATGAGCTTTTATTTGTATAATTACTAGACCTTCTATAAAATCCAGTACATGTAGCTTGAAACAAAGCTTTTCTAAGATATGCTGCTCCACGTTTTTAGTTTGGGGACTATTTTTAAAAGACTAAGACATACAATAATATTAGACAAACCCAAGGGAAAAGTTATATAAGTTAGCGTGAGAGGGTGGATATTTAGATGCGTAAAACGAGTATAGTATCATTTAGTGCACGAAAAACAGGAAATTGTTTTTCAATAGCAAACTATATTATGAGAAAACTTTTAAATGAGGAAATAAAATACGTTTCTATAAGTGATTTAGATATTTGTGGATGTAGAAGTTGTAATTATGAGTGCATGAACGGGGTATGTAGATATTCTGATGATGTCTATTCATACTTTGAATCAACCAAAAGGGTTGATAGAATTATTTGGCTTGTTCCAATGTATTGTGGGAACCCATCTTCATTATATTTCAAGCTGAATGAACGAAGCCAGGATTTTTGGATGCGAAATGAACCATATTATGATGAATTTCTAAGCAAGTTATTTATCATTGGCATTGGGAATATGGATGAGAAAAATCTATTTAGACAAATCTTTGAATCATTATACAGTTGTTCTACAGTTCCAAGTAATATTCTTATATTAGAAACACATAAATATGGACTAAATTCAATAAAAGATTGTATTATTGAAAATCAAGAAGTAAAGAAGCAAGTCAATAAATTTTTAGGCTTGTGAAGCTTATGTCGTTTAGTAATTATAAAGGAAAAAGTTACTTACATTAATGTTATAGGATAAATACCTCACATGATACTATATTCACGACATTACACGAAAAATGTATGTAATGGTACAAGATACAGAGGATTTTATGTGAAGTAGCAATAATAGGGTTGGATTGGGGATGTAATATAAAGATTAGATTTATCAGTATAATTCACTTATATGTCTCTAGCAAAGAAAGCAAAATGCTTTATAATTTTTGAATGGAGGAAAGTTATGAAATTGACATTCAAAAGTGCTTCAATTGATGATATTGATAGAATATTTGGTTTAGAAAAGAAGCTTATAAATGATTATGAAACCAACTTGAATTTAGATTTTGAGAAAATTTTCGCCTGGGTAAGGAAAAAGATAGAAAATAATATTGAGAATTATAAATGTATTTATTTTAATGGGGTTAAGGTAGGATATTTTTTCTTACATAATGAAGGGGAAAAGCTTGAACTTGATGATCTTTTCATTTTTGAAGAATTTCAAGGAAAAGGTATAGGCACAAAAGTTTTAGAATATGTTGACTCAATTGCAAAAGAACAGAATAAGGATGTATTTTTATATGTTTTTACAAAGAATCATAGAGCCATTAAATTATATCTTAAGAATGGATTTGAAATTATAGAGAATATTCGTGACAGTAGGTACATAATGAATAAGCATGTGAACTCTTGAACCTTTTAAATATATAGAATTAAAGAGTATGGTATTTGTGTATTTCTGACTTGAAATATTCTTATACTAAACACTAAATTTCTGGATAGTTATGCTGCATATTAGCTACCATGCATAGATTGGTTAATGTTTGTCAGGTTTTTTGAAGGAAGGTAAATTATAGGAAAAGTAACCATGGCAAAAAACTATGTAAACTATATTGATATTTACTTAGAAAAGGAATTAGAAATAAATGAGTATTGAATATGGAAGTTATAAAACCTAAGTTTTAAGGGAGGGATAACTACTGTGGGTCAAGTTAAGCTACCAAGAATTAGTTGTTATGTGTTAGACTTTCATATTGAACCTAAAAGTCAATATTTTAGCTCAAAAGGAGTGTTAACTATAAAAAATGACTTTAGTTTTGAAGAAAGGAATATCCCTTTGCTGCTTCACTATGGTTTAAGTGTCAAAGAAATAAGGCATGAAAATAATGTAGGCATTAAGTTTACTCAAGAAATGATTTCTTTTCCTGAGTATGAAGAGCTAAGAGTCAATTATATTAACATTTGCTTAGATCTAACCCTTAAGAAAAATGAAGAACTAAAGTTGTACATTGAGTATGAGGGCAGACTTTATGGATATTCGAGTGTAATGCGATATGTCCAAGATAGCATTAGCGAGGAATTTTCAATACTTAGAAATGATTGTATAGCTTATCCGATAATAGCGTATCCAAATTACACATCACTGATGGAAAGCTGTCTTAAACCTATTGAATATAAAATAAGTGTAAGTGTACCTGAGGAATATACCGTTGGTTGTGGTGGCATTCTTAGAAATATAGAAAGTAAAGCCAATAGAAAAATCTTTATTTATGAGAGAAGTGAACCGACTATATTATCACACAGATTTGATATTTGTATTGCAGAGTATTGTTTAATAAGAGATGAAGATATGAATCTAAATATTTTTGCTTCCAACAAGCATAAAGATGCAGCCGAAACATTGGTTAAATATGAAGTTAAAAGAGTTTATGATTATTATACTAGAATGTTTGGTAAATACAGAGAAAATGATTATTTTACAATAATTGAGGTTAAAGAAGGTTATGGTTCTCAGGCAGGAGATAATTATATTCTTATGGAAGAGCATGCATTCAATAATAATACTGATTACACTCATCTATATCACGAGATAGGGCATATTTGGAACCCCAGTGTTAAGTTATATCATGAGCAAAGAAGCAGATTTTTTGATGAGGCTTTTGCTAGTTATTTTGAAGTATTAGCAATCAAGGAGTTTTTGGGTGAGGAAAAAGCTAAAGAAAAGATGGAAGAGTATAGGAGACAATTTATAAAAAACGTAAATCAAAATAAAAAGAATTTTAGCATACCTATTTGTGAGTATGGAAGATATGAAATGGGATATAACAGTTATACTAAAGGTCCTTGGCTTTTATATGTTTTACATGAAATAGTGGGAGATAAGAAGTTTTTTGAAATAATTAGGACTTTTTTAAATGAGAATAAGAAAAAAGAAGTGACGTTTAAAGATTTTGAAAAAAGCTGTGAAATAATTTCTAGGCTAAACCTAAAAAAGTTTTTTAGTCAGTGGCTATATGGAATAGAATCATCTAGCTACTTGTATGAAGATTTTAGTGTATCTGTCATGGTAGACATGAGTTTATAGGTGTTCTATGAGAGTTTTTTAAAAAATATTGTAAAAAGAAAATATGTATTAAGGAACTGTTTATGGTGTTATGTAGTCAAATATTTATATAGATATATTTGGTTATTCACCTGCTTCTAGAAAGGGGATATAGAGTATGATTGTATTGATATTATCGATAATACTAATAGGATTAGCGGGATTAGAGAGAATTATATATGAAAAAAAGAATAAAGGCTTAGGTAAAGTGAGACTGTTCATTGATGTGCTGATTATTGGCTTATTATTTTTAGTATCCTATGTTATAACAGATACCGCTATAGGAGTTTTTTGTGTATTTATGAGTATTATTACTTTTATTTTAATAGGTATAGTTAATTGTAGAATCAATCTAAAATGGCTTAAATATGTATCATATGTAATAGGACTACCTTTTATGATATATTTATTAATCAAAGCCACTCAAAATATGCTTATTTATCCAAAATATTTTTTTCTACTTTTGCTTGTAATAAACATGATTTTAAGCTATTCCTTAAAGTGGAAAGGGACTGTAAAAGAAAATATTGCACTTGCAATAGGAATTGTAATTGCAGCAATATTTATGTTTTCTTATTATAAACTATCTGGTTCTGAAAGTAGAATTAGGATTAAACAAGAGTTAGTAGCACAAAAATATTTAGAAGAAGAATTGGGAATGCAAGGGTTCGAAGTTTATTCTGCTAACTTTAGTGGAGGTATAAGAGGAGAAGAGATAAAGGTAAGGGCATATGATTCATCGGGAACTCTTATACTAATGACATATAAAAATAATAAGATTATAAGCTATGATATAAAAGATAGACAGCCATAATTAGGAGATATTTTTTTGGATCAGAAAAGAAGATTTAAAACAATACGAGCTTGCTAATGATTTTTTGGACATGTTTACTATTTTTGAGTCTGATGAAATTAGTGAATTTTATTACTACAAATTAGCCGATTAATATTATACTGAAAATTTAAATTCTTATTTGTATTTACTTTAATTTTATAATTATTAGGTGAAAGTATCATTTATACTACCTGGAGGATGAAAATGAAGCAGTTTAAAATAAATGAAGAAACTGTTGTTATAATAAGAAAAGCCAAAATATCTGACGCTAAGGCAATATTAGAATATATTAATACAATTAGCAAAGAATCTGATTTTTTGACTTTTGGAGAAGGAGAATTTAATAAAACTATAGAAGAGGAAGAACTGTTTATTGACAGTATCTCAAAGAAAAATAATGCACTGTTTATTGTTGCAGAAATAGAAGGAAAAATAGTTGGTACCTTAAATTTCTCAGGAGGGGCAAGACCAAGAGTAATGCACACTGGAGAGTTTGGGGTTAGTGTGCTAAAAGAATATTGGGGGCAAGGTATAGGAACAGAGCTTATAAAATATTTAATTGAATGGTGTAAAAACTCAAATGTAATAAGAAAGATCAACTTAAGGGTTAGAAGCGATAATTATTCAGCAATTCATATTTATAAAAAACTTGGATTTATTGAAGAAGGCGTTATATCAAGAGATTTTCAAGTCAACAATATTTTCTATGACTCCATAATCATGGGATTGTATATTGATTAATATTTAAAAAAGAAGGTGTATAGTTATGAGAAAGCAAACTATTAAACCAAGTAAGTCAGTATCTAAATTCACATTTTTTATGGGACTATTGTTCTGTCTTATTGGCTTTGTGATTATTATTGGTGGACTTTTAACACCAATGCCATTTATGACAGTATCATTTGGAATTATATGGACTATAGGAGCCATATATAACACATATAGAGCTTATAAAAATGGGTTTACAGAAGAAGGAGAAGGAATTTATGAAATTCATTATACCGAAGACAATGGTGAGCAAGGATATGATTTTGAGGAAAAGTTAAGAAAGCTAGAGAGATTAAGAAAAGAAGGCTTAATTTCAGAACATGAATACAATCAAAAAAGGTCAGAAATAATGAAAGAAAAATGGTAGTTAATTAGTGAAAAAAGCAAATATGTATAGAGTTTTTTTAATATAGGGTATTATTCCTCAGAGTTCTGGAGCAATAAACAATGGGGAGAGTCATTGTAGATGATAGGAAATAGCATTCATAGATTATTTACCATTCTGATATTTATTGTTACTACAGCTTTTATAGATTATGAAAGTTACAGTACTTATTATGATTAAATAAAAGAATATATTCAAGAAAAAGAGACTCAGTAAGGGTTTATCTATAGTCAAATCAAAAAATTCTAAAATAATAAGCTAAGTCTAAGCAATATTATTAGATTTAGGTATTACAAGGGGGAATAATACTATGATACACGTTATTGATACATTTAAAGATTTTAAGTCATGCTTTGAAGATAAATTAGATTTAACTATAAAAGAAAAAATTGATTTATGGGAAAGGAGCTATATTTCAAAATACCCTGAACTGGAAAAGAAATGCAAAGAAGACTATAGCTTAAATGGATATGACTGGAGAAGGATTGCAGAGGAAGTGGTTTTTAATAGAACTAAAGAAGATTTTTATAAAATGGTTCAAGCACATGAAAATATCTTAAAAATTATGGATTATACAATTATGAGAGTAGATAAGGAGTTTAAATCTAACTTAGATATAAACATTGTATTATATTGCGGACTATGCAATAGCGCAGGGTGGGTTGATACATATAATGATAAGAGAGCAATACTTTTTGGAATAGATAAGATTGCAGAGCTTAATTGGCATACAATAGAAAAACTAGAATCGCTTATAGCCCATGAACTTTGCCATGTAGTCCACTTTGAGATTAGAGGCGAAGATGATTTGTCTGATAATGTTGATAGAAACTATTACAATAGAGGAATTTGGAATTTATACGAAGAAGGATTTGCTCAGTATTTCCAATACGGATTGTTGGAGAAGGAAGTTGATTCAAGGGGTAGAGAGTGGTTTGAGAAATGCAAGATTAAGGAAAAACAGTTAAAAAACCTATACCTAAAGGCGCTATTTGATAAAGAAAAGGGAACACAAGACTTTTTTGGAGATTGGTTTAAAGTCCTAGGCATAAGTGATACGGGATATTATCTTGGAGCTAAATTCATTAGAGTATTAGATATGCAGTATAGTATTGAAAAAATCGCAAGACTGCCATTTAAGGAAATAGAAAAGCATGTATTAGAATTTCTAAGGGACTAGAACATTTAGACAAGGAGTACATATAAGGTGGAAAAAATAGTTGAACTATACATTGAAATATTAGTATGGTTAATTTTCCCAAATTTTAAAGCATATATAGCTTATTTTAATAGTTACATGTATAATAGAAGAGGAAACAAACAATTATACACAAGAAAGGAGCAAGAATATGAGCAAAAAAGTAATTGTCATATCCTTAATTCTAAGTATTTTGGCTTTAACTGCTTGTAACAACAATGTTTCTAAAAATACAGATAGTTTAGATACAGCAAAAAGTGAGGTAATTCAACACGAAGATAACATAGAGCCAAGCAATAAGGATATACCTGAAACAGACCCTGCTGAAGGTGAAAATATTAATAATGAAGATGATAACGAAGCAGTAGATGACATTGAGTTAAACACCCATGAAGACAATCCCTTATTAGAACTAGCACGTCAAGGGAAAGTAGATGGTATAGAATTTAATATAAATACATCTACTGATGAAGTTATTGAAAAATGGGGACTTCCTGATGTTTATGACTACTTTATGGGAGGATTATATTTTAGTTATGATGATAGAAATATTATATTTTTTACTGATGCAGTACTTAGCAATGATGAGATAATGCCTGGAAACATAAAGTGTATAGGAGTACTTGAAGAGAATAAAGAACTATATAACGTAAGAGTTGGAATGACCTTCGAGGAAATCATCGCAATTTTAGGTGAACCTACATATTTAAATACTGCTGAACAAAACGAAGAATCTGAATTACTATCAGGGAATTGGACTATTGTATATGATGTAGGAGAATATGATATTGAATTTGTGTCCAGTACAGAAAACGGACCGGTGGATATAGTTTATCTTTGGGGAAAGAACTAAACAAGCAACTAAGTAAATTGTCTTTGGGAAGCAATCTTGTGCTACTCAAAGACTTTTTTACTAATAAAATAAAATTGTAATATTTAGAAGGTATTTAGAGAAAACTGTTGAATATTATGGAAAAAGGGATTTTGTTAGACTATTTAGTGCAAAGATTTAATCTAAAAAATAGGTTAAATTTTTTAAAGAGGAGACCACATTATGCATGAAGTAGAGGTAAAGGGTATTTTATCGGCACAAAACGGGATGAATATATACAGAGGATGTACTCATGGCTGCATATATTGTGATTCAAGAAGCAAATGTTATCAGATGAATCATGATTTTGAAGATATAGAGGTAAAGGTAAATGCTCCTAAGCTTTTAGAAGAAGCTCTTCGTAGAAAGAGAAAGAAATGTATGATAGGTACAGGATCTATGACTGATCCATATATTCACTTGGAAGAAAAATTAGAGAATACAAGAAAATGTATTGAGCTTATCTATACCTATGGATTTGGCCTAGCTATACTTACTAAGTCTGCTAGAATTGTAAGGGATTTGGACTTACTCAAAAAAATCAATGAGAAAACAAAGTGTGTAGTTCAGATGACCCTTACAACTTATGATGAAAACCTTTGTAAAATAATTGAACCTAATGTAAGTACTACAAAAGAGAGATTTGAGGTACTTAAGGTAATGCGTGACAATGGAATTCCTACAGTGGTTTGGCTAAGTCCTATTTTACCCTTTATAAATGATACAGAGGAAAATATACGAGGAATTTTAGACTATTGCATAGAAGCTAAGGTACATGGCATTATTTGTTTTGGTATGGGATTGACCTTAAGAGAAGGAAACAGAGAATATTTCTATAAAAAGCTAGATGAACATTTTCCGGGCATGAAATCCCGTTATATTGAAAGCTATAAATATGCGTATGAGATTCCAAGTCCTAATAATGACAGATTGATGAGTATATTTAGGACAATATGTAAAGCCCATGGCATAATGTATGATATTAAAGAATGCTTTGATTATCTTCATAAATTCGAGGAAAAGAATCAATATGAACAGTTAATGCTGTCTGGATTAGAATAGTATTCATGCTACATAATCTAAAAAAGAGGGGAATATTATGAATGAAGAAGTTTTAAATGAAGGCAAAAGATTTCTCATTTCTTATTTGAAAGATAAAACAATTGATTATGAAGTATACCACCCTTGGCGTAAGAGCTGGGAATTTATAGTTTTACACTCACTTAGAGTTGAAGGATATGCTAGAAAGCTTATGAGTTCTGAGGAGCATAACTTATCCCAAGATGAAGTTCTAATAACCCAGCTAGCAGCAATTTTACATGATATAGGTAGGATTCATAGAAGAGAACAACATGCACTATTAGGAAGAGATATTGTGCATAATTGGTTGAAAGAAAACCAAGAAATAAACGAGACAATCAAGGACTCAAATAGATTATTATATTTGATAGAAAAACATTCTGATAAAGAAGATAATGATCAGGATTATTGTTTAAAGATATTAAGAGATGCAGATGTACTAGATGAAATTGGTATTTTGTCAATATTTATGACATCAAATAGGATAGACAGAAATAATCCATACTTTTTTAACCTATTATCTAATAGGCTTGAAAATATTGAAATAAACTATTGTGAAAAAGCGCTTAAACTGTTAAATACAGAAAGTGCAAGACTGATGCTAGAAGAAAAAAAGAAGTTTATAACTTCTTTTATAGACCAATTAAAGGATGAGCTATATGGGACGGAAATGCTTGGACAAGTCAGTATAGAGGATTATTTTAGGTATTGATTTTGTCATGAAGATGATGTCTAAAGCGTAACTATCTATGGTAATGATGGGAAGCAAGCTATGGTGTAGGCATGAAGATATAAAATCGATACAAACAACAGTTCATTATAGCAATAATAGCATGCTAGCTTTAAACCAGAAACTTGGATATATTCCAGGAATGGTGTTTATGACTAAGACTTTATAAGATGGCACAAAGGGGTATTGTAAAAGGTATCAAAAAAGAGACTTCACATATGTCATAGGAGGGAACATATAATGCGTAGTGAAAAAGAAATGATGGATTTAATTCTAAGTACAGCAAAGGAAGACGAACGTATACGTGCAGTTATTATGAATGGCTCTCGTGCGAATCCAAATGTAAAGAAGGATTTTTTCCAGGATTATGACATTATATATATAGTAAAAGATATGGAATCATTTACATGTAATCATAATTGGGTTAAGAGATTTGGAGAAATTATGATAATGCAAATGCCAGAGGAGGGGGTTCTCTTGCCACCTGCTAATAACGGAAGCTTTGCATATCTAATGCAGTTTACTGATGGCAACCGTATTGATCTAACTCTAATACCTATAGAAAAGGCAGACGAACTCATATATAATGACAGTTTAAGTATATTGCTTTTAGATAAGGATGGCATAGTCAAACCAATCCCACCTGCCAGTGATATAGATTATATTATAAAAAAACCATCTAAAAAGGAATTTGATCACTGCTGTAATGAGTTTTGGTGGATAAGCACTTATGTTGCAAAAGGTATATGGCGTGAAGAGCTTCCCTATGCAAAACATATGCTTGAACAATATGTACGTGACATGTTGATGAAGATGCTTGAGTGGGATATAGGTATTAAAACTAATTTTACTAAAAGTGCAGGTAAATCAGGCAAATATTTTGAAGAATACCTAGATGTAGACACATGGAAGGAACTATTAGAAACATACCCAGATGCTGATTATGATAATATGTGGAAGTCACTTTTTGCAATGTGTAGTCTTTTTAGAAAAACTGCTATTAGAGTTGCAGACTATTTTGGTTTTCAATATCCTTATGGTGATGATGAAAGGGTTTCAGCACATTTAAAGCATGTGAAAGATTTGCCTAAGGATGCAGAGGAAATGTATTGATCAAATAAAGAAAATAAATACTAATTTTTTAATTTTATGTTAGATAAGATAAGGAAGATGTAGTGGTTTAATTAATACAAAAAGCTGATTTTATAGAGAAACATAAAATATACTATTTTACTAGGAGAAACTAAATTTTATATTTATTCTTTTCATAAGCTTTCAAATTAAAAAGGGGGTAATATAATGTTTGAAATCAACAAAACTTATTATGGATTTAAATTAATCCAAGAAAGCAAAATTGATGAGTTGCAATCAGTGGGAAGGTTATTTTATTATGAAAAATCAGGAGCAAGACTTCTTCATTTAGAAAATGAAGATGATAATAAGGTTTTCTCAATTGGATTCAGAACCCCACCAACAGACGATACAGGTGTACCACATATTTTAGAGCACTGTGTACTAGCTGGCTCCAGAAAATACACTACCAAGGAACCATTTATGGATATGGTAAAAGGTTCACTACAAACTTTTATAAATGCTATGACATATAAAGACAAAACCATATATCCTGTTGCCAGTAGAAATGAAAAGGATTTCTATAATTTAATGGATGTTTATTTAGATGCAGTGTTTTATCCTAAAATTTATGAAAAGCCTGAGATTTTTATGCAAGAGGGCTGGCATCACGAAATATTCAATAAAAAAGATAATATTACATATAAAGGCGTAGTATATAATGAGATGAAGGGAGCCTATTCAGCTCCAGAGGGCATACTACGTGAAGCTGTTTCAAAATCATTGTTCCCAGATACATGTTATAAATATTCTTCAGGGGGAAATCCAGACTATATACCAGATTTAACCTATGAAGCTTTCCTAGATTTCCATAGGAAATTATACCATCCATCTAATAGCTATATATTCCTTTATGGAAATGGAGATATAAAGAAACAGTTAGCTTATATTGATGAAAACTATTTATCAGATTTTAATAAGACTGAAATAGATTCTCATATTACATTGCAAGAACCTTTTACGTCAAGAAGAGAATTAACTGACTACTACAATATTTCAGTAGAAGATAATAGTGATAATAAGGCATATTTAAGCTTAAATTTTGTACTAGGAGAAAAGTCTAACTTAGAATCTAAGCTAATGAATAGTATTATTTCAGATATTCTAGTGAATTCTCAAGCAGCTCCATTAAAAAAGGCTTTAATAGATGCTGGCATAGGTGAAGACATATTTACACTTTATGTAGATGGATTAAAGCATGGTATAGGTATAGCTGCTAAAAATACTTCCACTGATAGAAAAGAAGAATTTGAAGAAGTCATATTAAAGACATTAAATAAATTAGCTGAAGAAGGTATTGATAAGAAATTAATAGAAGCGTCAATTAATAAGACTGAATATGATTTGAGAGAAGCTTCAGGCTTTGCCACAAAAGGAATAGTATACAAGATTTTAGCTATGGATAGTTGGTTATATGATGGCAACCCAATTGAATACTTAAAATACGATGAAACAATAAAAGAACTAAGACAAAAAATCCAAACTAATTATTTCGAAGAATATATTAAAGAAAGGTTTATCAACAATAATCATAGTTCTTTAGTCATAATCGAGCCTAAGAAAGGTTTAGCTGAAGAAAAGGAAAGAGCTATTCAAGAAAAATTGGATGAATATAAAAAATCTTTAAGCGAAGAAGAATTAGAAAAGCTTATAAAAGATAATCAAAACCTTAAAAATATGCAACTATCTGATGACACAGAAGAAGCAAAAGCAACAATACCAAAGCTTGCTATATCAGATGTTGATCCAAAGGCTGAGATTATTCCTCAGGAAATAATTAAGGATAGTGAGTTGACTATATTATTCCATGATATATTTACAAGTAAAATAGCATATCTAGATCTATACTTTGACAGTTCAATGATTGAAGAAGAATATGTACCATATATGAATTTATTAGCTGGGTTATTAGGCAAGATGGATACAAAATATAAATCCTATGGAGAATTATCCAATAGTATTTATGCTAATACAGGGGGCATCAATTTTGAAACTGAAGCGCTAATAAAAGAAGATAATGGCCAAGAGTTCATGCCTAAGTTTGTCGTAAGCGGTAAGGCTATTGGAGATAATATAAGAACCTTAGTCAGCCTAATGGGTGAGTTGATTTTAGACACAAGGCTAGAAGATTATAACAGAATCAAGGAGCTGTTATTTCAGATAAAATCAAGAATGGAAATGTATATTTCTTACACAGGTAGCACAGTTGCAGCAAGTAGAGTCAGCTCATATTTCTCAGCGCCTTGGAGATATATAGAAAAATTGAAGGGATTAGATTATTTCTGGTTTATATCTGATTTAATTGAGACTTTTGATAAGAAGAAAGAAGAAATAATTGCAAATCTAAATTATGTTTATAACAAGATATTTAATTTAAATAATTTAATCATAAGCTTTACTGGAGATAAAGAGGATTTATCTATAGTAAGGAGCAACTTAAATATCATAACTGAGAGACTAAACAAAGATAAATTTACTCAAGAAAAATATAGCTTTAAAGAAGAAAAATTAAATGAAGGTATCTTATCTAATTACAATGTGCAATATGTAGTTAAGGGATATGATTTCAAAAAACTAGGTTATGATTATAGTGGTAGTATGAGGGTTTTAGCAACCATATTGAACGGAGACTATCTGCACAATAGAGTTAGAGCACGGGGAGGTGCCTATGGTGTTGGCATTACTATTGAGAAATCAGGACAGTTAGTAGTGTACTCCTATAGAGACCCTAACCTTAAAGAAACATTATCAGTATATGATAGCATGTCAGATTTTATTAGTAAATTAGATTTAAATGAAACTGAACTTACACAATTTATCATAGGGACAATAGCAAGTTTAGAACCAGCAATGACTCCTTACAAGAAAGGACAGATTCAAGCTAAGAGATATATGATAAATACAACTAGAGAAGATATTCAAGAAATAAGGGATGCGGTATTATCCACAAATGTTGAGAAAATAAGATCTTGTGCACAACTATTACATGATGCAATGAAACAAGAATATATTTGCGTACTTGGTAATGAAAACAAGATAAGAGAAAATGAAGAAGTATTTAATAAGCTTGTTAAACTGATGAAGTAAAAAACAGAGTGCCAAGAATTTTGATTTGTGCAGGCCACATATAGTAGCTAAATAATGGACCTGGTTTACATATAAATCAGGTCCTTATTTAAAGAAACTTTTCCGGATAAAAATAGGTTAAAGGGTTATATTCTAGCTGAAAACGAGCTTGCTAGGTATACAGAAAAAGGGGGAAGTAAAAGGTGATAGAATCAAGATGTGGAATTATTTGCTCTAAGTGTGAATACAAGGAGTCAACTGGATGTAAAGGCTGTGTAAATATAGACAAGCCTTTTTGGGGAGAAATGTGTCCAGTGAAATCCTGTTGTGAGGGTAAAAAACTAATACATTGTGGGGAGTGCGACACATTTCCCTGTGAGTTATTGAATAGTTTTGCATATGATAAAGAACAAGGAGATAATGGTAGAAGGATTGAACAATGTAGGCTATGGGCTGAAAGAGAATAGACTCATTATTTCTCATAACTTCAGAAGATACTATGTATCAGGGTCATGGAAAAGCAGTAAATTAGGAGGAGAAGGCAGCATGAAAACAATAAAAAGTTATTTAGCAGTGGACTTACAATATAAAGAAATGGTAAATGAATACACTTACACAGACGGAATAGCATCAATTATTTTCTATGCTTTATTTATGGGTGTATATTATATTATGGGAGTCATATATAATACTAAGAACATTTACTTAGGTAATCAAATAAATATTACTCTTGCAGCCTTGTGCATTATATATGTACTATTCCGTGGTCATAAATTGAGTTCAATTGGGTTTAGCAAGAAAAATTTTGGCAAGTCATTCATTATGGGATTAATTACTGGAGGGATTGTATTACTAATTCAGCTGTTGCCAGGAGTTATGGCTGGAAGACAATTTAATTCTGTATCAAAACTTATATCAAATTTTATTTACTTTTTAATAAGCATAGGCTTGACAGAAGAAATTATTTTTAGGGGATTTATTCAAACGAGAATTTATGGGATTGTTAAGAAACCAATCATGGCTATTTTATTAACTGCATTTATGTTTATGTTCATGCATATTCCATTTCAAATGGGAGTTGCTCATATGGGCTTTTTTGAGTATATGTCCAATAACTTTATAAGCCTAATTATTACATTTGGCTGGCACTTTGTATTCAATTTTATGTACTCAAAATATAATTCGATTGCTGGACCTACAGTATTTCATGCAATTATGAACTGGAGCAATTATTTGTTCCTTTAACAGCTGCAATTTTTTATTTTCCTATCTATAATATATATGTGAGGAATTTGCAATGATTGTCCTGCTTTTATAGCTACAGAAAATAATGATTTGGAGCAAAAAGTGAAACTTTCTCAGGAATGGTCAAGTTCAGATTATCAGGTTAGTCCAGAGGATGTAAATTGTACAGGCTGTAACATAGGATCAGAAACTGTTTTTAAGTTTTGTAAAGAATGTGAAATACGTATGTGTGGAATTGAAAGAGGAATAGAGAATTGCGGATATTGCAGTGAATACCCATGTTCAAAGCTTGATATTCCTTTCAACAATTCACCAGAAAACAAAGAGAGATTAGATCAAATTAATAAAAAGCTATAAGAATAAATTGCATTGATACAGAGTTATGCAGATCAGGAGGAGATATATGAAGGTATTTATCGAGAATATAAAGAATATACAGCCAAGCCAACTATATATTAGCAAAACAAAATTATCCCAGGTAGAAGAATATTTAGATTCAATTGATATAGCTAATATGGACCCTTTACCAATAAAAAGGATAGGAAAATATACATTTTTTACTGATGGTCATACTAGGGCATTTGCGCTGATGAAAAGAGGTATAGAAGAAATTAAGGTTCACTGGGACGAGGACGAACTTGATTGGTTACAATATCTGATTTGTATAGATTGGTGTAATAAAGAAGGAATTAAGAATATCACTGATCTTAAGAGCAGAGTCGTAGATGATGAAGACTACAAAAAGCTATGGGATGCCAGATGTGATATAATGCAAGAAAGGACTTTAAATGATTTAGATTATTATTTAGATATTAGAACTGTTTCAAAGGATAATGAGAAATGTAATATCTGCGAACTAATACTTAAAGCTCTACCCAATTGGTTTGGTTTAGAGGAATCAATAAAGGAGTACATTAATGGAGTTAAAGATAGTACATTCTTTTCAGTTTATGTAGGAGAGATACCTGTTGGCTTTATGTCGATAAAAGAGCATAATGAATTTACTAGTGAGATATATGTAACAGGGATATTAGAAGAATTTCATAGAAGAGGTATAGGTAAGAGACTTATAAAAGCTATTGAAGATATGCTAATTAAGGAAAATAAAATATTTCTAACTGTAAAAACCTTGAGTGGTTCTCATCCAGATGAAGGCTATAGAAGGACAAGAGAGTTCTATAGATCTGTAGGTTTTTATCCTTTAGAAGAATTTTCTGAATTGTGGGGAGAGGAAAGTCCTTGTCTGCTAATGGTTAAGAAATTGTAGAAAAAGCTGTATATTAAAGAGAGATTTCGTAATAGTTATAAAAAATATAGGAGTCGCTATGAAGAATAAAGCTATAGAAAATAAAAAAATAAAATTAAAGAACATATTATTGCTTCTAATATTAGTTAGCATTTTAGTTTTGATATCTATATTAGCTATAAATACTTATGTTAAATCATCAGTTAAAGATAAAATAATTACAGTAGATGATGCATCTACTTTGGATGCAGATTGTATCCTTGTTCTTGGAGCAGGTGTTTGGGGAAATAATAGGCCTAGCCCTATGCTTGAAGATAGACTTCTACAAGGTATAGAATTATATGAAAAAGGGGCTTCTGATAGATTGCTGATGAGTGGAGATCATGGTCGTAAAGAGTATGATGAAGTAAATGTAATGAAGGGATTTGCTATAGATAGGGGTATACCTTCAGAGCATATATTCATGGATCACGCAGGGTTTTCTACATATGAAAGTCTTTATCGTTCAAGGGATATTTTTAAGGCTAACAAAATTATCATTGTAACACAAAAGTATCATATGTACCGTGCATTATATATTGCTGAAAAGCTAGGAATTGAAGCTTATGGAGTTACATCTGATCCGAGACAATATGTAGGTCAGGAATCTAGAGAACTAAGAGAAATATTAGCAAGAGTAAAGGACTTTGTTAATTGTATCCTAAAACCAGAACCTACTTACCTTGGAGATTCTATACCAATAAGTGGTGATGGTAATTTGACTAATGATTAAATATTTTGAATAAACTATTTTATTCTACTATTAGAAGGCATTTAGTTGATTATGGATTTATGGAAAGAACTAAAGATTGTCAGCTTTACTGGGTTAGAAAATAAGAAAGAATGCATTGAGTATGAGATAATGAAATAGTAGAAGGGTATGAATTAAAATAATTATTTACTAAGTAAAAGGAGATGCTAGCTATGAAACACGAATGGAGAAAGCATGAGAAGAATTTGTATATGCCTAAACAGAAGCCAGAGCTTGTAACAGTTCCAGAGCAAAAATTTCTTATGATAGATGGAGAAGGAAACCCTAATAGTGATGAATTTGCTGAAAAAATAGAGGTTCTCTATTCATTATCCTATGCTATTCGAATGATGCCAAAGCAAGGATATACTCCGGAAGGCTATTTCGAGTATACAGTGTATCCATTAGAAGGGGTATGGGATTTAACGGAAAAAGGAAGGAAACTAGACACATTAGATAAGGACGAGCTTTTGTATACTATTATGATTAGGCAACCTGATTTTGTAACAGATGAAGTTGTAGAGAGGGCATTTGAAAACGTAAGAAAAAAGAAACCTCACCCGTTATTAGATGAAGTAACCTTTGGAACTATGGAAGATGGTTTGTCAGTTCAAATTCTACATGTGGGACCATATGATGATGAACCACAGACTTTTGAAAAAATGAAAGAGTTTATTTCAAATAATAATCTTGAAATAGTAACTTTAAAACATAGAGAAATATATCTGTCAGATGCAAGAAGAGTTGAACCAGCAAAATTAAAAACTGTTTTGAGGTATAGGGTTAAAGCGATGCAATAGTAGATAACATAGGAAGTGAATTGATTCTCCAAGATTAAATAGGTTAAAAGCTATAAAAGGTTATCCTTTATTTATAAGAATTGTAGGTGGAACTTATGTGTGGTAGGTTTTTGCTTAATTATGATATTGAAGAGATATTTAGAAAATATAATATCAGAAGTCAAGAAATCATTAAATATACTAAAGGTGATTTTTATCAAGGTGATTTTTATCCTTCAAGTCATATTCCTATTATATTAGAAAGTGAAGAAAAAATATTGAAACTTGCAAAATGGGGTTTTCCCCTTATTGGTAAAAAGGGAACTGTGATCAATGCTAGAGCAGAGTCTATTAAACATAGGCCAATGTTTAAAAATTCCTTTTATAGTGCAAGGTGCTTGATTCCAGTTAACATGTTCTATGAATGGAAGGATGAGGGGAATAAGCGAAAAACTAAATACAAAATAGGACTTCAAGAGAATAGTTTATTTTCACTTGGAGGAATTTATAAAGTCTCTATTGATGAAAATTCAAATGAACAAATGACAGTTGTTATTATAACTACTGAATCTGAAGGGGATATGAAAGACATACATTCTAGAATGCCACTTATAGTCAAGGATAATGAAATAGATTTGTGGTTAAATGGAAGCTCATCAATAAAATATGTTGAAGAGATTCTTAGATCTAATACTAACTATAAATTTGTAATTGAAAAATGTGAGACTGAAAAAGCAAAAGGTACTGACAACGAGAAATATGAACAATTGAAATTATTTTAATAATTAGGGGGAGACTTATGCAGCTAGAAGAAATATATAAAAAAGGATGCAACTATCCAGAGAACTTTTTTTATGGCGAAATATTGGGAAATGCAAAACTATACGAGTTTCCAGAGGGGATATTTTTGCTAGGAAATACTAGCGAAGAAATAGAGTTATTATGGGGTGTAAATAAGTTAGAGGATTTAAAATATAGTATCGAAAAAATTAAAAATGAAAATCCAGATATAAACTTCATTTTTAGATATGCAAGTAATCTTAAAGATGTTATTAAAAAGAAAGAAATTATTAATACGTGGGGATATGTAAATAAAGATATTAATGTAGGGTATCGTCTTTCTTTTGATAATATGTTAGATGAACGGAGCAATCAAGCTTTTGAGTACTTAGAAAAGAATGAAATCAAAGAATTTCTTTCTTTTGAAAAAGAAGTATTTGATTCATTTAATGTATCTGAAAAGGAACTACAAGATTGGTTAAACAATGACGAGCACATAATTTTAACTTACAAGGTGAGTAATAAAATTTCAGGCTTTATAATAATAGAGCTATATGGAACTAATAATCAAAATTGCTTTATTAGAAATGTTGGGGTGTGTAAAACTGAGAGAGGAAAAGGAATTGGAAAGGAGTTAATTCTATTTGGGTTGGAAGAAGCTAAAAGAAAAGGTGCTTCAAAAGCTATGCTGTGGGTTGGATACGACAATACCATTGCTAGAAACTTATACGAAAAAATAGGATTTAGTCTAGATGAAGATGAAGCTGAAGTAGTTTTTCATGTGTAGTGATTATTAATAGTAGTTGAATAGAAGATATATATAAAGAAGGTGACAATATGAACTTTTTAAGCTACATAGTGCTGATCTTAGGTATAGTTTATTAGACAAATAAATAGGCAGAAAAAGTTAATCTATAAGGCAGTTCGCTATAAGCATGGACGCCCCAAAGTTAGCTACTGCTTAAGCTATCTAAGAAATATTAGAATTTAGCGGGGGATATTATGGGAGTAGGTAGTTGCAGAATGAAACTTTAAAGTTATCTACAGAATTATGAAATAGATTACTTAAACCTTCTAGAAAATTGAGACTTATTCGGAGGGGGATAGAATTGAGTGAAAAATATACTGACACAATAAAGTATTGGGATAATGTTTTTAGTCAATACACAGAATATAATCCAGCTCAAAAGATACAAGTGCAAGAAATTGAGGATGGAGTAACTTGGCTTGCAGAGGATAGCAAATCCACAATCGATTTTGGTTGTGGTGGTGGAAGAGTTATGCTTCGTTGCTTGGATAAGGGAATGGAATATGTTTATGGAATAGATATAAGCAATAATGCAATAGAAATTGCAAAGAAGGTCATAGAAAAGCACAAATATGAGGAGAAGGCTAAAGTAGTTTGTGGTGGATTAGAAAAGTTATACGATATTGCTGATAATAGCTTTGAAAGTGCTATTCTTTTTAACATAATAGACAATTTGATACCTGAGGACTCTATTGAGTTAATTAAGAACATACATAGAATTATAAAGCCTAATGGGAAGATCTTACTAAAATTAAATCCATACATTACTAAGCAGAAAAGAGAAGAATACAAATTTGTTGAGATTTCTCACGAATTTTACAAAGAAAGTTCAGGACTATATCTATGGAATCTAACAAACGAAATGATAGAAAAAAACTTGGAGTTTTTCTTTATAATTGAAAAATATGAAGAGGTTGAATTCAAACAATATAATATGATAAATCGTATGTACTATTTAAGGAATAGATAAATTAGGATACCAAGGACAAGCCATATATATTATGTTTCTAAAACTATATTTTAAAGTATATTAATTATATATAAAGCTTTTTCGTATAAATAATATTGCAGAAGGGGGCGTCTTACCATGTGGACAAGAGCAGAACTTAAACAAAGAGCAAAAAACGTTCTAAGATTTAATTACTGGAAGGCATTTTTGATTAGTTTAGCTATTTCATTTGCAAGTGGTAGTGGAGGTGGCGGAGGAGGACGTTCGTCTAGATCTGCCTTGGATTTCCCTAGAACCTCAGATACAGGTACTATTATAGTTATTGTAGTTATATTTTTATTAATAATGTTATTTTTCCTGGCTTTAAGAATTTTAATAGGGTATCCACTAGAAGTTGGAGGTCAAAGATATTTTGTAAAATCAGCCGAAGATAAGGATAATAAGAAATGCTTTAGCTTTGCTTTTGAAGGACATAACTATAGTGGCATAGTACCAACAATGCTACTTCGAGGTGTATTTACTTTCTTATGGACCCTATTATTAGTCATACCTGGCATTATAAAATCATATTCATATAGCATGGTGCCTTATATTTTAGGTGATAATCCAAACATAGGAGCTAAAAGAGCAATAGAATTAAGTAATGAGATGACTTATGGATATAAATTTGATATGTTTGTATTAAAATTATCCTTCATAGGCTGGTATTTATTAGGTTTATTGGCATTAGGTATTGGAACATTATTTGTATTACCCTATGATAATGCTGCACACGCTGAGTTGTATCTAGTCTTACGTCAGAGAGCATTAGAACACAATATGTGTACTTATGAGGAACTATTGTTAGACAAACCAGACGGAGATGGATATGATGGACCATATTATTAGTAAAGGGTTATAGTTTTAATAAATACTTAGGGAGCTGATTGGTTTGGATTCTAACATTATGCTTATAACTATATTAGCTATTGCTATATTTGGGAAGGCAAACTCAGTAGCTGTAGCTGTATGCATATTGCTAATAGTTAAGCTATTGAATCTGGACCAATTTATTTATCCAGTAATCGAGAAAAACGGAGTGAGTTGGGGATTAATATTGCTAACTGCAGCTATTTTAATCCCCATTGCAAATGGGAACGTGACTGTTAAAAATATAAAAGATGTTTTAGCCTCATGGATTGGAATAACTGCTCTAATCCTTTCATTTTTTACTACATATTTAAGTGGACTTGGCTTAAACTATCTAACTGTTCAAGGAAATAACGATGTAATACCAGCTATGATTTTTGGTTCGGTACTAGCAGCAGTATTTTTAGGTGGAGTACCAGTCGGACCACTTATTACATCTGGTATCCTTGCTTTATTAGTAAAGATAATAAAAAAAGTATAGATTGGGCCTTCAAACCTTTTATGAATATAATCGTATGGAAGGCTATCAGCAGACTAAGTATAGGTTATGATAAGAAGTTGAACGAAAAGTGATACTTTCAATTAGCATTTAATAAATGGATATCTATAAAAAATCTACGATAAGCTATATATGTTTACCAAAAGCTCAAGAAACAATAGCAAATTGTGGAACAAATTTATCTATTAACCCGTCTATAAACTATGATGCGATTATTGGGAGTGAATATAATGATGGGGTGTAAGAAAATAATAATGTTGATTTTGTGTACTGTACTGCTTAGCATCATAGGGTGTCAAAGGGAAGAAAAGATAGATATAAGGGGAGAAATCACATCAGTGGTAATATCTGATGATAATAAAGTTGTCAGCATATTAGTTGAAGGAGAGCTAGAAGAGGACACTTCATATGATAAAGCAAGCATTAGCATAGACGAAAGTACAAGCATATATTTGCTAACAGTAAAAGATAAAGTTTCTGCTGAGGAACTTAAAGAAGGGATAAAGGTGGATGTTATCTTTACTGGGCCAATTAGAGAGTCATACCCAGTACAGGCTACTGCAAAAATAATCAGGATTATAGAACAGGACGTAAGTGATGAAACATCTAATAAGATATCAAGTGTTGAAGTTATGGAGGCTATGAATGATGATAGTATGAAACTACTTAAACTAGAAGAAAGCAATTATGCTTCAATAGATGAAGCTTTAAAAAAGCGTGAGGATATTGATATAATGGAATGGTCTCCAGACGAATCCTGTATTGCTTTCTTGATAAGCGATATAGACTGGGGTGGTAAAATGTACTTATGGCATACTGGTGCACCAGAACCAGTAGAAATACAGGCTGAAAAAGACATGATTTGTGAATTCATATGGTCGCCAGATAGTGAATATGTTATTGCTGATATTGGTACTTCAATATCCCGAACTGGTTATGTTGTTAGGTCAAAGGATAATGCACTTCTTTATAATATCGGCTATATAGGAAATTTCCTCTGGTCACCAGACTCTAAATTTATAGCTATGACATTGGAAAGCGAAGAAAAATCCATTGCATTAACTGAACTGGATGGGACTACAGATATTTATTTATTTAATATAGAAACTGAAGAGATGCAGATAATTGATAAAGGAACACCGGAATACGGTCTTTGTATTACAAGCTGGGATAGTGATGGGACATTGCGCTATATAAGATCATATGTCAATGAGCCTGACAAAAGTGAAGAGCTCTCATACCAATACCAATAAGATACTCTAATTAATGTTCTATTGGAGGCGAAACAAATGGAAAAGAAACAACTTGATACAAGAATTAGATTGATTAATGACGATATAACCAAGCTTAAAGTTGATGCCATAGTTAACGCAGCTAATAACAGTCTTTTAGGAGGTGGCGGAGTTGATGGAGCTATCCATAAAGCAGGAGGACGCCAGATACTAGATGAATGTGTTGAGATTAGGAGCAGGCAGGGTGGATGTAAAACTGGAGAAGCAGTTATTACATCAGGAGGAAAGCTTCCAGCAAAGTTTGTAATTCATACAGTAGGTCCTGTATGGCAAGGTGGGAATAATGGAGAGGAAGAATTACTAGCAGGCTGTTATATTAATAGCTTAAAGCTAGCAGTTAAAAATAATGTAAGAACCATTGCATTTCCTAACATAAGTACAGGTGTATACAAATTTCCTAAAAGACCAGCAGCAGAGATTGCATTAAGAGAAGTTAATAAGTTTTTATCATCTAATGACACACTAGAGGAAGTAATATTTGTCTGCTTCGACATGGAGAACTTTTCTATTTACAGTGAAATGTTGCTATAATACTATCCAGAAGCATATCTATAAAATATAATTATAGGTGAAGCTAGCTAGTGAATTTATCTCAGCCATTTTTAGAATCAGGACAATCTAGTAATATCAAGAAAGAGGCTAAAAGTAGCCTCTTTCTTGATATCAAGTATCTAATTCAGTATTTTTATTCTTACCTTTTTTTCTTTGTCTCACACATTCAGTCAAAAGATATTCTATTTGTCCGTTTATTGAACGGAAGTCATCTTCTGCCCAAGAAGCTATTTCTTTCCAAAGGGATGATGACAACCTTAAGAGTATCTGCTTTTTTTCATTATCCTTCTTTTCCACTTTTCATCATCTACCTTTAACTTTTATAAATATATTTTTTAATACAAGGAGCCGCTGTTAACAACAGGTTGCGCGTCTTTGTTTCCACAAAGAACCACTAGAAGATTACTAACCATAGCTGCCTTACGTTCTTCGTCTAAATGTATCATATCATTTTCACTTAGCTTTGCAAGAGCCATTTCAACCATTCCTACAGCGCCTTCTACTATCATCTGTCTTGCATCAATAATTGCTGAAGCCTGTTGTCTTTGTAGCATAGCAGCTGCGATTTCAGGAGCATAAGCTAAATGAGTGATTCTTGCTTCAATGATTTCTAGTCCTGCTATCTCAACTTTTGATTGAATTTCAGCCTTTAAGTTATCAGCCACTTCTTGGCTGCTGCCACGAAGGGATTTTTCATTATCTTCATTGGCAGAATCATATGGGTAAATTCGAACGATATTTCTTAGAGCTGCATCAGTCTGAATAGACAAAAATTCTGTATAGTTATCTACATTAAATACAGCCTTAGCTGTATTTACAACTCTCCAAATAACTACTACACCTATTATAATTGGGTTGCCTAAGGCATCATTAATTTTTTGCTTGTCATTGTTTAAAGTCATTGCTTTAAGAGATATTTTTTTGCTTCTCATAGTTGGTACATTTATGGTATTTGGTGAGACTATCTTTTCTTGAGCTGCAGCTAGAGCACCAGAAGTAGTAGCTGGAGCAGCTGGATTTACAGCGCTTGTAAATGGATTGACAAAGAAGAAGCCTTCTCCCTTAAGAGTTCCGTAGTATTTACCAAAGAGAGTTAATACAAGTGCTTCATTTGGCTTTAATATCTTTAACCCTATAAATATTAGTGGAGCTAAAATAAAAAGGTAAGCTATTCCAAAAATAATTAATATAGTGCTAATTACAGTAAGTCCATTTAAATTTATGCCACAAATAAATGCTGCAACTGCTACTATCATAAGTAGAATATTTAACAATAAAATAGACATACCATCTGCATGCTTTGCTTTTATTTCTTCATTATGTACTTGGTTTCCTCTTATATTAACATTGTTAGACATCTTAAGACCTCCTTTAGTATACATTAATTATGATATTATAATGATATCATAATTATATTATATAGATATTTAAAACATATGTCAACAAAAATTTCCATGTAAGATACACAACTGAAGGTATTTAGTTGATTGTATAGAATATATATTTTAAGGAAAAAAAGATATATAGGTTGCAAATACAGAAAAAGAAAATGTAGAAAAATTTGTACAGATAGACATATTATCTAGGGGTATATGAGAAAAAGGCAGAAGCTTTTTTATCAAATGAGCTTATTTTAATTGTATGTATATTCTCTATTATAGTCATGAACTTTTATGGAAAGAAGGAACTTAATTAGGTGAAAGTATCTTATTATAGATAATCTTTTGGTATGACTGGCAAGAATATAGCAATTATGGTCAAGAGGTTAATATGAAGGTGTAGTATCCTTTTATTAAGAGGTGAGAACATGGAGAGTTGGGAGAAGATTAATGCAGTTCAAAGAATGCAGGACTATATAAAGGAGCATATAAATGAACCAATAACTCTCAAAGCACTTGCAAAGGCTGCGGGATATTCTCCTTGGCATTCTGCAAGAATTTTTAAAGAACTGACTAATAAAACACCTTTTGAGTATATTAGAGCCATCAGGCTATCTAAAGCAGCTATTAAGATCAGAGATGAAAATATTAGAGTTATAGATGTTGCTTTAGACTTTGTATTTGACTCACACGAAGGATTTACTAGAGCGTTTTCTAAGCAATTTGGCATGACTCCTTCCTATTATAGTAAGCATACTCCCCCGATAAAGCTTTTTATGCCTAACCGTATCCGTGATTATTATCTCAATTTACAAAAAGGAGAGAGTACTATGAGTAAGAAAGCTGCCACTAATACTGTTTTTGTTCAAGTTGTTGAGCGACCTGCTAGAAAATTAATATTGAAAAGGGGTATAAATGCCACCCATTACTTTGAGTATTGTGAAGAGGTTGGATGTGACGTATGGGGCATACTATCCAGCATAAAAGAGGCAATATATGAGCCAGTTGGAATGTGGCTGCCTGAGAACTTAAGAAAACCAGGTACATCGATTTATGCTCAAGGAGTAGAAGTGCCTGAGGATTACAGTGGAATTGTACCAGAAGGTTTTGACATAATTGAGCTGCCACCATGTAAAATGATGGTCTTCCAAGGACAACCTTATGAGGAGGACAAATTCGAGGAAGCTATTGGGGAGCTTTGGGAGCTTATGAAGAGTTATAACCCAGAGATATATGGTTTTGAATGGGCAGATGAAGATGGTCCGAGAATTCAGCTTGAACCACTTGGCTACAGAGGCTATATAGAGGCGAGACCAGTTAGACAAGTAAATAAGTAGGGAAGCTTAATACAGGGCTTTTGCATAATTAAACTAAAAGAGATTCTCAACTTATACTTAGGGTAGCGGATTTCATGGATAGTTACTCTAAGTGCATAGGTCTCAAGAATCTCTTTTTCTGTCTTTGGGTAATTCTATTGCTATTTTTTAAAGTTTAGCTTTGCACCTTCTCCTATTAGACATTAGCGTTAACTTCACCTAAAGGATATACGCTAGGACTCCAATTTCTTTCAGTCAATACTTCAACTATTTCGCCCTTATAGAAGTATACCTTTGGGACTCTATAAGTGATCATAGAAGGAATCTCTTGAGGAACGCTGCCTATGTGATTAGCTAGGTCTTCTAGGGTGATTTCATTATTTCCCTCTTTACCGATTAGAACTACAGGTGTCCCAATAGGGTATTTTTTAGGAAGTCTTATCATAAACTGATCCATGCATATCTTGCCTACTATAGGCATCTTTTGACTATCTACAAGGACATGGAATCCTTGAAACCATCTAAACCAGCCATCTGCATATCCTATAGGTACTGTTCCTATCCATTCATCTGAGCTTGTTTTATAGGCTGTATCATAACCTATGAAGCTGCCTTTTTTAACTTGCTTAACATGTAGTAGTTTAGAGTGTAGAGAAAGTGCAGTCTGTAATTTTAGTGGGGAAGTTCTCCTTATTTCCTCTGATGGATATATTCCAAACATTGCAACTCCTATTCGTACCATATCAAGATGACTGGCTTTGTATTTTAAAGTTGCAGCACTATTTGCACAGTGGAAAATAGAAACATCTAATCCTTTAGACTTTATCCAATCTATAATATCTAAAAATGTTCTAAGTTGATTTTGAAAATAAGATGGTTCCTCTCTATTAGCAGTGGCGAAATGTGTGTAAACTCCTTCTACAACTATATCCCTTTTGTTTAATAGGGGCAGTATTGATTCTAGTTCTTCTTTTGTACTTATTCCAATTCTCCCTAGTCCAGTATCTATTTTTAAATGTAACTTCAAAGGCTTTTTTCCAATCCTATATAATCTCATTTCTTTCAGCCAAGAGGACTGGAAAACAGTAATAGATAAGTCATTTTCAACAGCAATATTTACATCACTAGGCAGTATAGGGGTGAGCACTAGAATAGGTGCCTTTATTCCATTCTTTCTTAAATATAGTGCTTCACTTAGTATTGAAACAGCCAATGCATCAGCACCTGATTTGAGTGCTATCTTAGCAATCTGCAAATCACCATGACCATAGGCATCTGCCTTTACCGCTGCCATAAGCTTAACAGAAGGAGGGAGATACTCTCTAATCTGTCTAACATTATTTTCTATTTTATCTAAATGAATTTCTACCCATGTGTCTCTATGGAGCATTGAAGTATCCATTATACAACCTCCTTATCTTCCATAATATCTTTGCTTTTTAATGCTTCTACTATTTCTTCTAGTTTTAACATACGAGAACCCTTTACTAATACAACGGACTCATATTTCATTAGCTTCTTAAGCTTTTGAATTAATTGAGCCTTATTTTCATAGATAAACACTCTATTATTTCCAAACTTAGGTTTTGCAGTTTTAGCTATATATGATGCAAGAGGACCAATAGTTAGTAAATAATCAACTTGATTAGGATCAATCTTGTCTCCAAATTTTTTATGAATCTTAATTTCATCAGCACCTAAGCCTATCATATCTCCAAGTACAGCAATTTTTTGGCTATAGTTCTTCATGCTATAGAGAGTATCTAATGCAGCTAAAAGGCTTGCAGGATTAGATTTATAAGAGTCATTTAAAATTGTATATTTACCTGTATTAATCACTTCATTTCTCATACCTGTAAATTCAATATTTAACAGACCATCCTGTATTTGTTCAAAGGAGACACCAAAGTATCTTGCCACAATAATAGCAGCAGTTGCATTGTACATTTGATGTTTGCCAATCATAGGTAAATAAAATGATGGGCAATGGAATTTATCTAAACTAAAAGTAATACCTCTCTCATCAAAGGATTTTAGCCAAGGAATACATGTGTTAGAGGATTTACTTCCAAAGGTTATAGTCTTGTAACTAATATCCATTTCTTTAATTTTCTCGTTTAGTAATGGATTATCTCCATAATAGACGAATAAACCATTAGGCTTTAACCCTTTTATTATTTCGAGCTTAGCTTGAACAATATTCTCTATTGTGATTAACTCGTCTAAGTGAGCCTCTCCTATACTTGTGATGATAGCTACATTAGGAGAAGCTATATTAGTTAACAGTTCAATTTCCCCTAAGTTAGAAGTCCCCATTTCAATAACTGCCATTTCAGTATCCTCTTCTAGGCCTAAAATAGTAAGGGGTACTCCCAAGTGGTTATTTAAGTTACCAAAGGTTTTCTGAGTCTTATACTTAGTTCTTAATAGACTTGCAAGAATATCTTTAGTAGATGTTTTGCCGTTACTCCCTGTGATTCCTATTACTTTTGCTTCTAACTGTTCTCTATATGATTTTGCCAAATCTTGAATAGCAGTCAATGTATCGTCCACCAATATGATAGGGATGCTTACAGCAGGCAAAGCTTCTTTTTTGTTCCATATAGCTGCTATTGCTCCCTTTGCTATAGCAGCTTCTATGAATTTATGACCATTAAATCTTTCACCGATTATAGGAATATATAATTGTCCAGGCTTTATCTGCCTGGTATCTATTGACACACCTTGTATAACTATATTCTCATTTTCTTCCTTTAATCCATATCCCTTTACCATGTTCTGAATTTCTCTTAAGCTACGACAAATCATTTTTCCCACCTCATGTTTAGAAATGAATTCTTTTGTTTATGCATACAGAAGCCTAGCTTAATTAACTTCTCTATTAGTTCTGAGTAAGTAGTGCCATCTGTTTTTTCCCATAGAGCAGGGAACATGCTATATGCAGTGAAGCCTGGTAAAGTATTGACCTCATTTACATAGAATTTATCTTCATCAGTGACAAAGTAATCTACTCTTACAAGACCGTAGCAATTTAACAGCTTAAAAGCTTGAATAGCAGTTTCTCTCATAGCTTCACTTGTTTCTATAGATAGTCTAGCAGGTATGACAGGAACTAATTTACCATCTATATATTTAGCAGCATAGTCCATGAACTGCCTTTCTTGAATGTACTCTCCAACTACAGAGGCCTTGGGACAATCATTTCCTATTACTGCAATTTGCATTTCCTTGCCGATTAACTCTTCTTCAATAATTATTTTGTTATCATATAAGAAAGCCTCTTTAATTGCTTCCCTAAGTTGTGTTCTATTTTCACAGCGATTTATTCCAACACTTGAACCTAGCTTTGCAGGCTTAATAAAGCAGGGATAACCGATATAATTCTCAATTTGTTCAAAGACCTTTGCTTCATCTGTTTTCCAAGCATGAAGTCTAATAGAAGTGTACTTTGCTTGAGGAATATTTCCCAATGAAAATATATCCTTCATCATAACCTTATCTATACCTACTGCTGAAGATAAGACACCATTACCCACATAAGGAATATTTAATATTTCAAATAGCCCTTGTATTGTACCATCTTCACCATTAGTTCCATGTAAAACTGGAAATGCAATACACTTTTCATTTTTCTTAAAATTTTTATAGATAAACTCTCCTATAGAATTAGTGACTGTAGCTGAACTATGAGTTTGCATTTGATTTATGTCTTTTAAATTAGATTTTAATCTACCCATCTCGCACCATACACCATTTCTTGTAATGTAAACTGGATATACATTGTATTTGTTTTTATCTAAGGAATTAATTACAGAAAATGCACTCAAAAGAGATGCATCATGTTCCACTGATTTACCGCCGTAAAATACATAAACATTTATTTTCATAATTTCCTCCTATTGTCCAATTATTGATAACTTTATTTTACAGGGAAGATATTACATTTTACCGTTCATATTTCTTAAGAATTTCTTAACAATGATTTAATTTAAAGATTTTAAGCTTAGTTAGCAGGAAGAGAAGTTGCTATTTATATAAAACAAGAAATTAAACTCGATATTCATGGTTAACTATGTTAAAATAAGGATAACAGGAGGTCTGTATTTCATTGATAATTTTATTTTAGTCATTTTTTTATTATGGGAAGGAGATTTTATGAGTAATATATAGGCTATGTTGTCATTAAAAAGTCCATCTAAAGAGTGCCAATATTAAATAAAAAATATTTGATACTTTTACTGAATTAAAAAAGGGGGAGTTAAAATGAAGGGAAAAACTATTCACGAAATAAACCTTGGGGATAAGGCTTATTTCCAAAAAACAATAACAGAAACCGATGTTTATATGTATGCTGGTATTACAGGTGACCTAAATCCAGCTCATATAAACGAAGAGTATGCAAAGGATACGATGTTTAAAGGAAGAATAGCACATGGAATGCTGACAGCAGGTTTGGTATCTGCAGTTCTTGGGATGAAGCTCCCAGGACCAGGAACTATATACCTAAAGCAAGACCTTAAGTTTACAGCTCCTGTAAGGATTGGCGACACAATTAAAGCTGAGGTTGAGGTTTCAGAAATGATAATAGAAAAAAATAGAATTAAACTGAGAACCACCTGTACTAATCAGAATGGAGACGTAGTTTTAGATGGTGAAGCTTTAGTCATGCCGCCTAAATAATAATAGTCTATAAATGATAATAGGATTGCTTGATATTTAGGACAATGTATAACTTATGTATATTTATTTTGTAGGGAAAATTATCATAGGAATATATCAAGTTAAAAGACTTAAACTTATTTCAATATAGTTTTTGAAAAAATTTTATGTCTATAATTTGTGCATGTGCAAATTATGGACATTTTTTTATAGCTAATAAAAAAGTCTTTTTGATGCTCTTACATAAGAGGAAATTCTGCTAGTGAGCTTCAATAAAAGCTTCATTAGTCTATAATGTTTCCGTATGAGCTTTTATTTTTACTACTAGTAGTTTTCACAACTTAATAAAGCTTAGGTATTTATAATATTGATGATATTTCTCAAAAAAGATATTTTCGCAAAAATTTGTGGAAAGATTAACAAACTTGATGAAATGATATATAATATACATGTATAGTGTCGATAGAGTTAGTTTATGGAAGCCTACCACTCAACAAAACTCAATTAGAGGAGAACTTTGTGTCAACTGAAGTGGTAGATAAAAAGCGCCAGATAATTACACTTATAAGGGGGAAACGATTTGAAAAGCCTAAAAACTAAGTTAAAAACAACTCAGAGCAAGAGAGGTATTGTTGGGAAAGAGAAGGAACATAAGAGTACTAGTTCCATATCAAAAATGTTAAAAAAAGTCTGGCCTACATATAGCAATGGATTGAATTTTAAAAGTATAAAAACAAAATTAATTATTGTTTTTTCGATTCTGATATTGATTTCATCTGTTGTGGTTGGTTTTGCTTCTATAGTATTTAGCAGTAGATCTCTCACTAGAGAAGCGGAAAAATCTTTGCTTCAACTATCAACAGAAGGCGCAAGAGTAACATATAGCAGGATTGCAACTCAAATAAAAACACTAGAAACCTTTGCGATAATTGATGATATCAAAAATATGAATTGGGCTATGCAAAGATCTCTGTTGTTAAAGCAAGTCAGTAATACAGGTTTTCTAGACATTGGAGTTGTTCAGGCAAATGGAACAGTTAACTATTCTAATGGTATGACGAGTCAGATAGGAGACGAAGATTATATAAAGAGGGCTCTAAATGGAGAAACAAGTGTCTCTGATATGATTATCAGTAGCGATACAGGTGAGATAGAGCTAATCTATGCTGTTCCTATTGAAAGAGGGGGCAGAGTGGTAGGTAGCTTGGTGGGGCGTATAGATGGGAATGTTTTAAATGAGATTGTTAACGATATGGGTTACGGTGAGAAGGGCTATGCCTATATGATTAACAGTGAAGGGACAATAGTTGCCCACCCTGATAGAAATAAGGTGCTAAACCAATATAATCCGATAAAAGAAGTTAAAAATGATAGAAGCCAAAAATCAATTGCTAACTTTTTTGAGAGAATGTTAGAAGAAAAAAGTGGAGTTCACACCTATTCGTTTGAAGGCAGAAATATGTATGCTGGGTATGCACCTATTGATGGCACCGACTGGATATTAGTCATTACTGCTACTACAAACGAGGTACTATCAGCAGTTCCAGCGTTACAAGGTGTTATTTTTATATCTACAGCAATAATATTGATATTGAGTATTTTTATAACATACATAATAGGAAATTCAATTTCAAAACCAATAGTTCTAGCAGCAAAGGATGCAGAAAGAATTGCAAGTCTAGATATCACTCAGGACATTCCGGAGTTTTATCTTAGGAGGAAAGATGAAATTGGAACACTAGCTAAAGCATTTCAAAGCTTAACTGAGAGTTTAAGAGAAATTATCGGTGAGATTAGCCATTCTTCAGAGCAGGTATATGCTGCTTCAGAAGAGTTGACAGCTGCTTCACAACAATCTGCTGTTGCTGCAGAGGAAGTATCAAAGACAGCCGAGGAAATAGCAAGAGGTGCTACAGAGCAGGCACAGAACACAGAAGAAGGTTCAGCAAAGGCAACCTTATTAGGAGAGAGTATAGAAAAAGACTTAGAATGTGTACAAGAGTTAAATACAGCTTCAAGTAAAGTAACAGATGTAGTCAATGAAGGTCTAAAAGAGATTGAAAAACTATCTGAAATAACTGAGGAAAGTAACAATGCATCAAAAGAAATATTTGGAGTCATATTAAAAACAAATGAAAGTTCTAACAAAATTGGACAGGCTAGTGATGTAATTGCATCTATTGCAGAACAAACTAACTTATTAGCTTTAAATGCAGCTATAGAAGCAGCAAGAGCTGGAGACGCTGGAAGAGGATTTGCAGTTGTAGCAGAAGAAATAAGAAAATTGGCAGAACAATCTTCCCTATCTACTAAGTCTATAGATGAAATGGTTAAAGAGTTGCAAATCAATGCTGATAATGCTGTAAAGACAATTGAAAGAGTTTCAGTTATATCAAATGAACAGTCTAATAGTGTTGAGAGAAATAGGGAAAAATATATGTTAATAGCTGATGCAATGAAAGATGTAGAAAAGGCTGTTGAGAAATTGAATTTATCTAGTGTAGAAATGGAAACAATGAAAAACGAAATACTAGATACATTGCAAAGCCTTTCTGCTTTAGCAGAAGAAAATTCAGCTGCTACTGAACAGGTAACAGCTTCCATGGAGGAGCAGACTGCTTCTATTCAAGAGATAGCAAGTGCTAGTGAGGGCCTTGCGAGTCTTGGAGAATCGTTAAATTCAATTATTAAAAAGTTTAAGATATAGTTCAAAGGCTCTTTTTAATATAGATTTTAACTAAAGAATCCTCTTAATTTTAATAATTACTTGATAAAATTAGGGTGCACTTGTGAATAAATCTCCTTTCTATGTTTTTAGCCAATTAACATTTTAGGAGATTTATTTCATAAGTGCATTTATTATTAACAGAAAAGATAGAGTATAAGGGCTTTGTCATAGTTCTAAAACATTTGTAAGATATATTTTTTCATATAATAAATAGGTCTAAAAGAATCCTTATAATTATCAGAGACAAACACTGCTACCATATTCATGCTAGGTACTATAAAAATAAACTGTCCTCCGTTTCCCATGGCAAAATATGTAGTAGCACTTGTTTCCTTAGACGACAAATCTTTAATCCACCATTGATACCCATAATAGCCTAATGATTTTGACACCAATACCTTAGGCTCTAGAGATTCTTTAACCCAGTATTCTGGAATCAATGAGCTGTCTTTATCTATTCCATTGTTCAAATAAAGACTGCCTATTTTTGCCATATCATAGGCAGACATTTCTATTCCAAAGCCCCCATTATTATTACCTTGAGGATCAGACATCCATGCAATATTATCTATATCTAAAGGTTCAAATATATGTTTTTGGGCATATTCATAAGAACTCATATCAGCAGCTTTGCTTATTATGGCCGATAATAGATGGGAGCCTCCTGAATTGTAATTAAATACTTCGCCTGGGCTATGAGCCATAGGTCTATCTAATATAAACTTAACCCAGTTGCTACTATTTACTAAACTAGTGACAAAATCCCAATTATCAAATTCAGGCCAAGATAATCCGCTGGTCATAGTAAGCAGATGGTATATTGTGATGTTTTTTTTCCTTTCATCTACATCCTTTGTCTTTAGCTCAGGGAAAAAATCAGAAATAGGCTGACTTATATTTTTTATGAGCTTATTTTCTATGGCTATTCCAATGAGAGCAGATATTATGCTCTTAGTACAGGAGTTTATCCTAAAGTTTCTCTCTTTATATTCATCTTTTTTATTATAGTCAACTACAATTTTTCCATCTCTAATGATAACAAGATTCAAAATATCCTCATCTTTAATTTTATCCATCATATCCTTAAATAAAGTTTGATTCATAGTTTACCCCTCTGTTTAATTTTTATAACGAATAGGAAAATCTCACTTTGGATTCTTAGACAAAAGGACTTTTCCTTAATGAGTTTCAATAAAAGTACCCTTAGTTTATAAGGTCTCGATAGTGATTTTTGTTTATTATAATCCGTAGGTACTATATGTTTTAAATTTTTATGCATCTAAAAGATGCCTTTCTTTCATTATACTATTCATTAGAAATTAAGGAAAATGGGAATTTCATATAAAATTTTAATTTTAGCTAATTATTTTGCTTTCTCATTAGAAAATCATGTATAATATCAATAATATGGAAGGGGGATATACCTATGGACTTACAGAGATTTACTAGTTTTAAAGAAAAGATAGTAAGTAATGTATCAAAAGTAATAGTCGGAAAAGACAAAGAAATAGAGCTTATTATAGTGTCTTTTCTATCAGGAGGTCATGTACTGCTAGAAGATATACCTGGTATGGGAAAGACTATGATGATAAAAGCCTTCTCAAAGACATTAAATCTACCATTTAAGAGAATTCAATTTACACCAGATCTACTGCCTTCTGATATCACAGGAATTAATTTTTACAATCAAAAAACTGGAGACTTTCAATTTAGAGAAGGGCCACTGTTTTCAAACATAGTACTTACTGATGAAATAAATAGAGCCACACCTAGAACCCAATCATCTCTATTAGAAGCCATGGAAGAGAAGCAAATTACTGCTGATGGAGTCACTAGAAAACTAAACAAGCCATTCATGGTACTAGCTACTCAAAACCCAGTGGAATCCTTTGGCACATTTCCGTTGCCAGAGGCACAGCTAGATAGATTTTTTATGCGTATCAAACTGGGATATCCAACAAAAGAAGAGGAAAAACTCATAATCAAAAAAAATATAGGTAATCCTTTAGATAATATTGAGCCAGCTATTGATTTTGGAGAACTAAATTACTTGCTATCAAGTGTTTCTGAGGTCTCAATTCATGATGATGTCATGGACTATTTAGTAAATATAGTTGATGCAACCAGAAATAAAGACAACATAGTGCTAGGAGTAAGTCCTAGGGGAGCAATAGCTTTATTTAAAGCATGCCAAGCTTATGCAGCAATTAATGGGAGAGACTACATAATACCAGAAGACATAAAGGCAATGGCACCATATGTACTGAACCATAGGATAATCGCCAGGGGTACAAATGGAATAGAAGATTCAATAGAATTAATAAAGGGAATAATTGAAACAGTAGAAGTTCCCTTAGAAAACATGTAGGTATAGTCATGCTCTGGTACTTAGTTGGACTAATAATACTTGTTTACCTAATAAACAGGCTGACACTAGACTATGGTTTTAGAAATTTGACTTACAGGATGGAAATAAAAAAAGGAACTGCTGAAGTGGGAGAAGAAATCGAGATAACCTCAATAATTGAGAATAAAAAGCCCCTAACTGTTTCTTTCTTAAAGGTCTTTGAAAAGTTTCCAAAGGGATTTAATAAAATAAGTAATATCTATACTTTGTTTATAATGCCTTATCAGAGAGTGAGAAGAACATACAAAATGCATATAAATAAAAGGGGTAGATACTTTATTACAGATGTTGAGCTAGAAATAGGTGATTTTATCGGCTTTAAAACAGATAAGCAAAAATTATCTATAGAAAATGAGATAATTGTATTTCCTATGAAGGCAAAGCTAGAGAATAGCCTTGTGCCTCTTGGCTCCTTAAATGGTGATGTATCTGTTAAAAGATGGATAATAGACGATCCTCTTATGACTATTGGTATAAGAGAATATACAGGTAATGAGCCAGAAAGATATATTCATTGGCCTTCATCATTAAAATATGGAGAACTGATGGTTAAGAACTTTGATTTTACTACTGATAACAGTGTAGTAGTAGTTCTAAATGTGGAAACTATGAAGCCGTGTTGGAAGGCACCAGAGGAAGAACTTATTGAAAAGGTCATATCTTTGGCACGGACAGTTATAGAGGAATTTGAAGAGCTAAGAAT
The DNA here is from genome assembly GCF_900095305.1 of Proteiniborus sp. DW1. Classification (NCBI taxonomy): domain Bacteria; kingdom Bacillati; phylum Bacillota; class Clostridia; order Eubacteriales; genus Proteiniborus; species Proteiniborus sp. DW1. The sequence goes on from NZ_FMDO01000028.1 coordinate 45,071, forward strand.
TCCTTATGGATTTGCAACTAATGCTTACAATGTGGATTCGTCTCACGAGAGAGGATATTTTTATCATCCAGGTTTAGGACAAAGTCATCTAGACAATTTGCTCAGGTTATTAGGTAAGATAGACTATAGATTGCCTTCGTTTTTCGAGACAACAATAATGGATATCAGCAAAAGACAGGGAAATTACACTACTGCAGTGATAATCACACCTAGAATACTAGATACTTATATAGGGCCTATAAATTTGCTAAGCAAAAGCGTAAGTAGAACAGTAGTCATATCTGTAGAGGAAGAGCATTTAGAAAAGCTAAATAATAAGATTATAAAGTATAGGAGCAAGTAGAATGATAGAGATAATTTTTATTGAGATAGTATCTATAGTTTCATTTTTATATTCTATATTTATGATATTTAGTACCTTTGCTCCAATTAACGAAATGGCTATGTTGTTTCTTTGGACTGTTACAGGCTCTATGGTTTATTCATTAACTTATAGAAAGTCAAAGATTTATGAGGCTAGCATTTTACTTTTGTTTTTACCTATAATATTATACCGTGAAACTAAGGCAATTTATTTCATAGTGGCTACTGCAGTCCTAGTATTTCTATACATTAGAAGTTCTTTGTTTAAAGGGAACCATTATACCTATGTAGATAAAATTAAGAAGTCTTATTTATTATTAGTACCATTAATTTATATCAACTTCATATCTAATAACTTCAAATTGTCCATAGCTCATGCAGTGCCGTTTATAATAATATATATTTTATCCTCAATAATTTTAGCAAGGACTATTAGGCACTTAGATTCAAATATGGGTCTTAAAAATATTAGGCAAAACAATATAAAGCATTTATTAATCATGGCTATAGTATTTGTCATTGCTACATTTGATAAATTAAGAGAATCCATCATGATTTTTGCAGAGAAACTCATAACACTTATATATTCTCCTCTTTATTGGATAGGCAAGATAATAAAGATGCCTTTTGAGAAGATAAAAATGGAAAAGGAGATTCCTGAGAAAACAGAGAGAATAGTCGAAGAATTTGATATGGAGCAATTAGAAGCTTTAGAAAAGTATGCAGAAGAAAAAATTTGGGATTTTACAATACTTAAGAGAATATTAGGGCTAATGCTTATTGTAGTTATTATTTATATTGTTTATAAGCTAATTATAAAAGCAGGGAATAGAAGGGATGAAGGCATTGAGTATGTAGAAGAAAGAGAGTATATAAAGAGGGCTAAAGAAAAGAAGAAAAGGAGATTTAAGAGAGATAAGTATCCAAAAGAACTAAAGGAACAGATAAGATATTATTATAGAAGATTTTTGAATAAGCTAAAGCAAAATGATATAGAGATTTTAAAAACAGATTCTTCTCTAGAAATAAACGAAAAGGCAGAAGAAGTATTCCAAGAAGGAATCAATAGAATTAGAGAAATCTATATCGATAGTAGATATGGAGATGCCGAGGTAGATAAGGGGTTAGTAGAAGAGATAGAGAGCTTATATAAAAAGCTATAAAACTACGAAAATAGGATTTATGGGAATACTTCACCTGATTTGATGGGAGATATAATTTTGTTTAGTAGATGAAAGCGTTAAAAATGATGCTTTAGAAGATTTAAAGGTACTGATATAGGTACTGGAACATCTTTAGGAAGAAAATACTTGATACGGAGAAAGAAAATAGATGATAAAAAATGGCTAGCTTTAATAGCGGTGTTAATTCTAGCACTGTCACTAAATATTTTATACAATAACTATATAAAAATTGATGAAAGTATAGAAATATCGGAGGTAATCAAAATTAATAGCAGATAAAGACTATATTAATTTTGATGAAATTATAAAAGAAGAATGGGATAGATTATTAATAGTAGGTCCTTATACTGAAAGGAAGGAAGCTGAAAAAGAAAGTGGTATTAGTTTAAAACGAATTAAGAACTACAATATGGATTTTAATGATAGTGCTAACTTATTAGTATTTTGTTCTGGTAAGGATATTTCAATGTATGTTTATCTAGCCAGATCTATTGTAGACATTGATTTGCTTACCATAATAGAGGATAATCAAGAACAAACTGTGTTATTGGCTAGAAATCAAACAAAGTTTAAAGTTGTAAGAGAAGATGATGTATATAAATTGAAGGGATATGGCGATAATATAAGATAACTTATACCTTTGTGAAAACAATGCTTTTTTCTGGCAGAAATTTAAATAATACTTATGCTAGAAAGAAGCATTTTTCACTTTATTAGGGAAGCGCTATTTTTTGTAAGTTTTATTAATAAAAAGCTATAGTATATTGAATAATCAAAATTTGTATGATATACTGATTACTATTCGCTATCGATGATTTCTTCAAATACGCATTTCACAAAAAGCTCTTCACAACTTAATATTGGGGGTGGTTGTTATATTTAGAGGATTAGAAGTTGCTAAAAAATCCTTTGAAAGAGACCGGGTCTATTTGCTTAATCACATAGTCAATAACATTGGAAGTATTATCTTCGGCTATATTAATGTTAGAATTTGGCTAGCTGTATTAGGTAATACAACTGAAGGCATGGAGGCTGTGACCTATCTTATGGTAAATCAGGCTGGACTATGGCTTGTTATGTTTTTACCTTATGGATGCTATATACCTCAAAAGGTTCGAGATGGCTCAATTGCATTTGAAATGCTGAGACCCTACGGATTATTATATGGTAGCTTTTTTGAGATATTAGGTCACATTATCTACAATTTCTTTTTCCGTACATTACCCATTTTTCTCTTTGGAGTAATAGTCATGGGAGTTTCACTTCCAAGCACCCATCAAATATTACCATACTTAATCACATTATTTAATGGAATACTTATTTCGTTTTTAATCAATTATTTTATTGGGCTTTGGAGTATTAAGTTCTTATCTATTAATGGTGTTCAAATGCTCTATTATTTTTCAGGAACACTGTTTAGTGGTGCCTTTATTAATTTAAAATATCTACCTGAGACTTTTGAAAAAATAGCTTTGAGCCTACCTTTTGCATATACTTCCTATGTACCTACAGCAGTCTATCAAGGACAATTTAGCTTGCTCAAAGCCTGCTTAAAGCAATGGTTTTGGATAGTATGTTTATTTGCTGTTGCTTATATATTAACGACTAGACTAACGAAGAAAATGGCTGTTCAGGGAGGTTAATATGAGACTTTTCTTGACACTTTTTAAGGCTTCATTCAGAAGTGAAGCACAGTATAAATTCGATTTTTTCGTAAATATACTTGGGAATATAGCTATAATTGGAGATTTTTTAATAACAGTATTCATATTAATGCGATTTAAGAACATTAATGGATGGCTACTTCAAGAGGTTTCTCTAATGTACGCTATTACAGAGTTTGGATTTGGAGTATATAGATTCATAGGTGATGGCTTCAATAATTTTGAATTGCTAGTACTTTCAGGTAAGTTTGATACGCTACTTATTAGACCAGCATCGGCACTTATACAAGTTATGCTACAGAAAGTTGATTTAAAAAGGATTGGTATGGTAGTCCAAGCATTAGCAGTTGGCATATGGGGATTACAAAGATGTTCTTTTATCGATAATAGCATTTATATTTATTTGCCTCTATTGCTAATAGCTTCTGTAGTAGTTAATACACAAATAGGCATCATACTGGCGGCTGTAGCCTTTTGGACTGGGAAAAATGAAGACATAGTGATTCTTGGACATTATTCATCAAGAACAGCAGCCCAGTATCCTGCATCAATTTATAATAAGTTATTTAGCAGCATTTTAACATTCATTATTCCCTTTTTTTCCGTAAGCTACTACCCTTTAGTATACTACACAGGAAGGTCTGAAAATACATTTTACTTATTTGCTCCCTTGCTTGCAGTAGTTGCCATGACACCTATAACTTATGTTATATGGAGTGCGGGGATTAAGAGATATTCAAGTACAGGGACCTAGCAGGTATAAACGTTTGAGAACATTGAAGAGAGATTTTCAAGCGTATCATTCTGAGACATAATCGAAGAATCCTATACTATCAACACATAGAAGGATTTTACTCATGTTCAGTATAACAAAAGAGGACTTAGTGATAATAGTTTATTAATATGACATTGAACGCTAGGTGTAATATATTTATAATGACTGGAGGGCTGGCTATGGAGTTTATTACTGTAGAAGGGTTAATGAAGGAATACACTATATATGAGAAAAAGAGTATCTTTAGAAGAAATAAAAGAAAAGTTGAAGCTCTTAAGGGAATAGATTTTACAGTTAAAAAAGGCGAGTTCTTAGGTTATGTAGGACCAAATGGAGCAGGAAAATCCACTACCATTAAAATACTGACAGGAATTATGACTCCAAGTAGTGGAATGGTAAAAGTAGGAGAATATATACCCTATAAAGATAGAAAGAAATATGTAAAAAACATAGGTGTAGTCTTTGGACAGAAAACACAAATGTGGTGGGATTTGCCGGTTATTGATACCTATGAGCTTCTAAAGGGAATATACAAGGTTGATGAAAAAAGATATAAGAAACAGTTAGATTATTTAGTAGATAGATTGTTTCTTCAAGACATCTTAAAACAACCAGTACGGCAACTTAGCTTAGGACAAAGAATGAGGGCTGAGTTAGGGGCGTGTATGATTCATGACCCTGAAATACTTTTTTTAGATGAGCCTACTATTGGTTTGGATATAGTGTCTAAGCATAAGGTAGTAGATTTTCTTCAAGAAATCAACCAGCAAGGAAAGACCATATTTTTAACGACACATGATATGAAGGATATAGAAAAGTTATGTAATGAGATGTTGGTTCTTAATCATGGAGATATAGTATATAAAGGTAAGGTAGAAGAATTGAAGACTATAGGAGAATTACCTATTAGAGTTGTTGCACAGTTTAAGCGCAATGGCTATGACACATTACTTAATGAAATTATATCAGGATACTCAGGAGCATATGATCCTGATAAGTCACAGCTTGTCCTAAATCTTAAAAGCAAAAAAGAAATATCGGAAATAGCTAAGGCTCTTTTCAATAATTTTGACATAGATGATTTCAAGATTGAAGAACCAGGCATTGAAGAGGTGATAAGGCTCATATATACTACTTAATACATAATATTTATTTATATAAGTACTGAGTATCATAATACATCTAATAAATTTCCATTTGCTATTTCAAAAACGTGTAAATATACAAGAGTAAAAGCCTCATTCAGGTTAGCCTCTCTACTGAGAACTACTACCTAAATGGGGCTTAAATGATTTGTGTATAAATCTTAGAAAGTTTTTTATAGCTAAGGAAAGTCCTGCTTTGATGCTTTTATATAATAGGATTTTTCGCTAATGAGTTTCAATAAGGATTTCACTTGGCCCACCCTTAAAAAAGCTATCTGGACTAATTCCCTTATTAGCTATCTTTGTGCTAGTTTCCTTATTAATTTTAACATCATATGTAGTTGGTTCAACTCCAGCATCTGCAAAGGATTGTACTGGTGTCATAAGTAGTGAAGATATTAATAATGTAGCAACTTGTCTTTTCATATTTTTGTCCTCCCTTTAATATGTTTGCTTATGTTATAAACATTCGGAGGATAAAGCAAATTTTTAAGGCATTATATATTGGAAATTTGTTCTTAGTTGCAACAATTTAGTTGTGGGGTTTTATAGTTTTTATTCTAGAATTCAGGGTAAGATATTAGAAGTGAGGAGGTGGTGCTTTGAAAAATAAGAGTACGATGGTTGAGATTTGGGGAGATGTTATTGAAATAAAATACTTGATAATATCTATAATCATCTCTTCCATACTTACAATGGGTGGATATTTTTTAGCTCCATCCAATGATAAAACTAGACAGCTTTTTTTTGGATTATTAGGAGCAATAATAAGCTTCGTTATCTCAACCTTCATAATAAAACCTAAGCGAATTATTGTTTTTGAAGAAGACATAATAAACAAAGAGGAGTAATTTTATGGACAGTTTGCTACTATTACAAATGATTCTAGCAGCCTTAGGGGCTGTGATTATATATATATTTATAGGATTTATTCCTGGTACAGATGAAACTTCGGTTCTAATGCCAATTACACTAACTGTTGTATTAGCAGGTGTACAGCCAATAGTTGTTCTGACATTTTTTATTGCAGCTATTGTGACATTAAACTTAACTAATGCTATTCCAACGGCCTTAGTAGGACTACCTGGTGGTGTAATGTCTAGTCCTATGATGGAACATTCTTTGTTTCTAAAGGATAGGGGAATGTCGGCTTTAGTGATTAAAAAGATGGCGGTGGGTGCTTTAATAGGAGTTGGGATTTCAATTCCTATGGCGCTGGTATTAGCAAATATTCTAGCACCCTATGCAAGGAATATACAAGCATTAGCACCCTTATTATTTTTTATAGGCGCAATTTTCTTATCTATTATAGGAAAAAATAAAATATTATCTCTATTTAGCATAGTTCCCATGGCAATACTATTTATGGGACTAAGACATTTATATTGGGGAATAGGAGTTGTACCTAAAAACGCAAATATTACAACCTCATTCTTCTTAGGTATTACTATTGGCCCCCTTATTGTGTCTTTGCTCACATTATTAAATAGAAAAAGTCTTCAGTCTATGATAATAGAAGATAAGAAGAAGGTTTTAATTCCTAATGATGCTGTATTGAGTAAAACATTGAATCCATTTAAAATATTGACAAAAACTGAAATGAAAAAGGCTTCTATTCCAGCTTTGATTGTTAGCTTTTTATTTGTACTTAGTCCAGTTGGACTTACAATTTTATTGGGAGAGTCAGTAGCTTCTAGAGAAAAAGATCCTGTTAATAGGGCAACTACAGCTATCACAACTATGAGCGCACTAGCACAAGCTACATATCTTTCAGGTATTATAATTCCACTAATTGCGCTGGGTATTCCACTGTCGCCTACTGCAATTGGACCAGGCAGTGCCTTATTTAATGCACCACCAGTATTTACAGTTGATAATAACTTACATCATATGCTAAGTAGTTGGGAGTTTGTTGCTGCTATATTAGTTGGAGCAATTATAGCAGTGGCCATAACCTACTATATTGCAAATAGATTTGCAGGAAAAATATCCACATTTGTTCTTCAAAAAATACCTCATGAGGCTATTATAGGATTATTTATTTCTCTTATTCTTTTATTATCATATATGGATGCAGGGTTAATTAATATTTTTGGAGTACTGCTAATAGGCATAACCTGCGGTACATTAAATAAGATGGGTGTAAACTATGGAGTACAGTTCATGACTCTGTATGCATCACCTTGGATTATTGAAAAGCTTGCATTATTTTAAATTATTAGATAAGGAGTACAGAATGGATAAGAAAACTTCAGTAGGAACTGCAATCGGCAAAATAATTTTAATGGGTGAACATGCAGTAGTTTATGGAGAGCCAGCAATAGCTATACCCTTTCCAGGAGCAAAGGTAAAGACTACTATATATAAAGGAAATGGTCCTGTGCTTCTTGACTGCTTATACTATAAAGGGGTATTATCAAATGCACCTGAAACATTACTTGGGCTAACAAAGGTTATTAAGAATATTACTGAAAGCTTAGGAGAAGAATTAAAAGATTTCAGCATTAATATAGAAAGTACTATTCTCCCCGAAAGGGGTATGGGCTCTAGTGCTGCAGTTGCTATTGCAACTATCCGTGCATTGTATGACTTCTTTAATAGACCTTTGACATATGATGAGCTCCTAAAATGGACTGATGTTTCTGAAAAAATAGTACATGGAAATCCAAGTGGTATAGATGCTGCAATTGTTAGCGGAGAAAAAACACTCTATTATATTAAAGGAAAGCCAGTTATACCATTTGAGTTTAAGCTAGATACATATTTAATAGTTGGTGATACAGGGAAAAAAGGTCAAACTAGGGCTGCTGTTGAGGGTGTTAGGCAGTTTATAGAGTCAAAAGCTGAAGAAGGTAGAGTTCTAATTAAGGAGCTGGGAGTACTGACTATGAGTGCAAAGAGCTCAATAGAAAGTAATGATGCTATAAAACTTGGCGAATCAATGACTAGAGCCCATAATATTTTAGATAAACTAGGTGTTAGTGATGATAACCTCAACTTTTTAGTTTCAGAGGCATTAAATAGTGGAGCTCTAGGTGCTAAATTAACTGGCGGCGGCAGAGGTGGATGTATGATAGCACTGGCATCGAGCAGAGAGGAAGCTAATTATATATCTAGTAAACTACTAAGTAGTGGTGCCGAAAATACATGGATTAGTAACTTAGGAGTTGATTTGGTTGATAAATAGAGGAAAGGCAAGGGCTTATGGAAATATAGCCCTAATTAAATACTGGGGAAAAAGAGATGAAAAATACATCTTACCGATGAATAGCAGTCTTTCCCTAACTATAGAATGTTTTTATACGGAGACAGAGGTTATTTTCGATGATAGCCTTAGTGAAGATTATTTTTATTTAAATGATGTGTTTCAAGATAAAGCAACCACAAATAAGGTAAGCTCATTTTTAGATTTATTCAGGCAATTTGCTGATATTAACATGAAAGCTATTGTCAATAGTAAAAATTTTGTACCTACTGCAGCTGGATTAGCTTCATCAGCTTCTGGCTATGCCGCATTAGCAGCAGCAGCTAATATTGCCAGTGGTCTAAATCTTGGCCCTAAAGAATTATCTATGTATGCCAGACAAGGCTCTGGTAGTGCAACAAGGAGTATTTATGGCGGATTTGTTGAGTGGCAAAGAGGAACATCTGAAAAAGACTCCTATGCCATACCAATAGATGATGCAAAATGGGATATTGGCATGGTTATAGTTATAGTGAACTCTAAGGAAAAGTCAATTTCCAGTCGTGAGGGTATGAAGAGAACTGTAAAGACTTCACCCTTTTATAAAGTATGGGCTCAATGTGCAGAAGATGATATTAAAGTAATAAAATCGGCAATTAAAGATAGAGATTTTGAGAAATTAGGTTTTATTACAGAGAGAAATGGACTTATGATGCATGGCACAATGCTTGGCGCAGTTCCACCTTTATCATATTGGGAGCCTGATAGTATTTTAGTTATGCAGATAGTAAGACAATTAAGAAATGAAGGCATCCTCTGCTATTTTACTATGGATGCTGGCCCCAATGTTAAAATATTGTGTAGATTATCTGAAAGTTATAAAATCAAAGAGAGATTAAGACAAGTATTTGCTGAAGATCAGATAATAGTTACAGGGCCTGGCCCAGGTATAGTTGTTCTATAGGAGGAGGTAGAAAAATGATTACATCTAAAGCTCCAGGTAAGTTATTTATAGCTGGGGAGTATGCAGTGATAGAACCAGGTTTTCCTGCTATTCTAGTAGCAGTAGATCAATTTATAACAGTTTGCCTAGAAAAGTCTACTGAAAAGGGAAGTATTAGCACATATAATAATGAACCTATATTTTGGACAAGGAACAATGACAAACTTACTATAGAAGGACATACTAATCGACTTAGTTATATATTATCAGCAATAAATATTGTTGAAAGATATGCAAGGGAGCTTGGCAGAAACCTTTTATATTTTGACCTAAGAGTAAGTAGTGATTTGGTGACTCAAGATGGTGTAAAATATGGACTAGGTTCGAGTGCGGCGGTGACAGTGGGGACTATAGAATCATTACTTAAGTTTTATGATATAGAAATTACATTAGATAAATTATTTAAGCTATCTTCCCTAGCAAATATTTTGATTAATGATAAAGGCTCCTGCAGTGATATAGCAGCCTGTGTTTATGGTGGCTGGATAGCATATACATCGTTTGACAGGAAATGGGTATTGGATAAGCTAAATAGTACTACAATATCTGAACTTTTAAGCTTAGAATGGCCTAATCTTTCGATTGAAAGTTTAATACCTCCTAAGAAGCTAAACTTAGTTATTGGATGGACGGGACTGCCTTCTAGTACTACAAATTTAGTAGACAAGATTAGGGATAGAAAGGAAAAGAAAAGCTTAATATATAATAGATTTTTAAATGATAGTAAAAAATGTTTAGAGAAAATGATTAATGCTTTTAAGAGCAATGATATAGATGAGATTAAGAAGCAAATTCAAATAAATAGAGGGTTATTAGTGAAAACAGGTAATGAGTTAGGTGTAAAAATAGAAACTCCTCAGCTGAAAGAGTTATGTGATATTGCATTAAAATATAATGGCAGTGCTAAGCCATCAGGCGCTGGCGGTGGAGATTGTGGTATTGCTATTTTCAATAGAGAATATGATTTAGCTCTACTAATTGAGGAGTGGAATGAATCAGGAATTATTTATTTGCCACTAAAAGTTTATAATAGGATAGGCTTCAATTGAAGTGAGGATTGTTGAAAAGTACATTTGTGTCATTATGACTGTTAGGCAAAGATAATCTTATTAATATTATTTTTTTAATTCCTTATGAGAAAGGTGATTATGTTGACAAATAGGAAAGACGATCATGTTAGACTAGCAATGGAGCTTCATGGTGAATCGAGAGCTTCAGATTTCGACAATATTCGCTTTGTACATCATTCGTTTCCAGAGATGAGTGTAGATGAGGTGGATATTTCCACATCCTTTTCCATATTTACTGTGGAGTATCCATTTTTTATTAATGCAATGACTGGAGGAAGCGAGAGTACAAAATTAATAAATGAGAAGTTGGCTACAGTTGCAAGGGAAACTAAGCTGCCAATGGCTTCTGGCTCATTAAGTGCTGCCATTAAGGATTCCTCTCTAATTGATAGCTTTAAAATCATACGAGAAGTCAACTCAGAGGGACTAGTTTTTGCTAACTTAGGTTCTGAACATACTGTAGAAAATGCTAAAAAGGCTGTTGATATCTTAAGAGCTGATGCTATTCAAATTCACTGTAACGTAGTACAGGAGATAGTCATGCCAGAGGGTGATAGGGATTTTTCGGGTAGGCTGAAGAATATTGAGAAAATAGTTAAGGCTTTGGATGTTCCTGTTATAGTGAAAGAAGTAGGCTTTGGTATGAGTAGAGAAACTATAAGAAAGCTAAAAGATGTAGGGGTACAAACAATAGATGTAAGTGGTTCTGGAGGAACTAATTTTGCAAAAATTGAAAACTATCGAAGAAGGACAAATAAATATAAATACCTAGAGAATTTTGGACAATCAACGGTTACTTCTTTATTAGAAGCACAGGATTTTATAAAAAGTACGGATATTATAGCGTCTGGAGGCATACGAAATCCTTTAGATATAGTCAAAGCATTAGCCCTAGGTGCAAAAGCAGTAGGTATTTCAGGGCTATTTTTAAATATGATTTTGAACGATGGTGTTGAAAAGACTATAGATAATATAAACAGTTGGAAAAAAGAGCTTAGGTCAATAATGACACTTCTTGGTAAAAAAAATGTATCAAGCTTAGCTAGTGCAGATTTACTGATTTTTAACGAAGTGAGAGAATGGTGTCTTGCAAGAGGTATTAAAATTGTCAACTAATAATATATATAAGGTTGACAATATAGATAAGCGGATATAAAATTATAATATGAACTACAATACAGACCTAGGAGGAAGGCGGCATGAAGCTCAAAACTCGTGACATGATTTTAATTGCACTATTTACAGCTCTCACAGCAATAGGAGGCTTCTTAAAGATTCCAACACCAGTAGTACCCTTTACACTTCAAGTGTTTTTTTGTGTATATGCAGGTATTTTTTTAGGTTCACGAAAGGGAATGCTATCTCAGCTTTTATATGTTCTCATAGGACTAGGAGGGGTTCCTGTATTTACCGAAGGAGGTGGGTTTGCATATATATTTAAGCCTACCTTTGGATATATACTAGGGTTCATATTATGTGCATATATAACAGGGAAGGTTACAGAGTCTTTTAAAGAACTTAAGTTCACGAATATTTTCATTGCATCCTTTGTTGGATTAGCTTCTGTGTATGTAATTGGAGTGCCTTATCTCTATTTAATGATAAATAGAGTAGCTGAGACACCTATTACTTTCTCTGCAGCCATTAAAATGGGTTTAGTTCCTTTCTTAGTTCACGATCTTATAAAATGCATAATAGTTACAGTGACAGCAGCTAAGATATTACCTGTATTAGGGCGTTTAGGGTATATTACAAAGAAAGCTTAGGGGACTATTGACTTTATATTACAATTATGTTATATTTGTCATAAGTATATAAATATTTAAACAAATCAACATATTTATAAAGGTGTGTTACTGATGGATAATCAGGCATAAACCTGTGTATGGGAATTTAATATTGCCATATATAGTTTATGCCTTTTATTTTTATATTAATTCTTAAAAGGGGGAGAGCTTTTGTCAGCTAAAGAGTATATAGTCTCGAAGATTTTAAACAATAATGTTATATTAGCTGTAGACTACAAGACTAGGCAGGAGCTTATTCTAATAGGAAAAGGCATTGGGTTTGGGAAAAAAGAAGGGAGAAAGGTTAATATACATATTAAAGACGTAGAGAAGTCCTTTATTGCTTATGATGAAAAGACAAAGAAAGAATATCTTCAGCTAATAAATCAACTAGATAGTAATGTTATGGGAGTAAGCGAAGAGATTATTGCTATGGCAGAAAAGCAGTTAGGACAGCTTAGTTCTCACATACATATTGCACTAACTGATCATATTGGATTTGCTATTGACCGAATAAAAATGGGCCTAGAAATAAATAATCCCTTTCTTTATGAAATAAGAGCACTATATCCAGAAGAGTATAAAGCAGGGCTATTAGCAGCAGAAGTCATTAAAGGCAGGCTTAATGTGACTATTTCAGAGTCAGAGGTAGGATTTATAGCACTTCATTTCCATTCTGCAAGACAAAACAAAAGAGTAACCGAAACTATGAAAGACACAAGACTTTTAAAAGAGATAATTGATATGATTCAAAGAGAACTATCTGTATCTATTGATAATAGAGATTTAATGTATACCAGACTAATAAACCACTTGAGGGTAACCTTAAATAGACTAGATGAAAAGAAGTATATAGAAAATCCTTTGTTGAGTAACATAAAAGAGCAATTTAAAGAGTCCTATAGGATATCACAGAAGATAGGTGAATATATAGAGGAGAAAAAACATATTAATATAACAGAAGATGAATTAGGATACTTGGCGCTTCATATAGAGAGAATTAAGGAAACTTCAAAGATAATATCTAGGCGTGTTACTGAGTTATATCAGGCATGAGCTTTTTTCATACAGATTTAATATGTATGTGACAGCTTATGCCTTTTATTATTCCATAAAAAAGGAGGGTAGAATATAAATAAGCAATTATAGAATCATAAATAAGGGGGATTTGTAATGAGAGGTTTTTTTGGAAAGCTTCAAAAGCTGGGAAAAGCGCTAATGCTTCCAGTTGCAGCAATGCCTGTGGCTGCACTATTATTAAGACTAGGGGCAGAAGATGTATTGAATATACCTTTTATTGAAGCAACAGGTAATGCAATATTTGATAATCTTGCAATTTTATTTGCAATAGGAGTGGCTGTAGGCTTATCAAAGGATAACGCTGGCTCAGCAGGACTTGCAGGGGCTGTTGGTTATTTTGTTATAACATCAGGTGCTCAAGCTATAAATCCAGTTATAAACATGGGAGTATTAGCTGGAATTATTGCTGGTGTTGTTGCTGGTAACCTATATAATAAGTACCATAACATTAAGCTACCTGATTTCTTAGGATTCTTTGGTGGGAAGAGGTTTGTTCCTATTGTTACATCTCTTGTATGCATTATTTTAGCTCTTATATTTGGTTTTATATGGCCACCAATACAGAATGTTATTGATTCAGTAGGAAATTGGATGATAGGTGCAGGAGCATTAGGAGTTTTCACATTCGGATTTTTGAACAGAATATTGATACCTTTAGGGTTACATCATGTAATAAACAGTATAGTATGGTTCATATTTGGCGAGTACAATGGGGCGACGGGAGACTTGCACAGATTCTTTGCTGGAGATCCAACTGCTGGTGGATTCATGACAGGTTTTTACCCAGTTATGATGTTTGGCCTTGTAGCAGCAGCTCTTGCTATGTATACAGCTGCTAAGCCAGAAAAAAGAAAGTCTGTTGGTGGCTTACTATTTAGTGTAGGATTCACTGCATTTCTAACTGGTATAACTGAACCACTAGAATTTATGTTTATGTTCTTAGCACCTGTATTGTACGTTGCTCATGCACTTTTAACAGGTGCTGCAATGGCAGTTTGTTATGTTGTGGGAATTAAACACGGATTTGGTTTCTCAGCTGGAGCTATAGATTATTTTCTTAACATGGGTTTAGCTACTAATGGTTGGTTGTTGATTCCTATTGGAATTGTCTTTGGAGTAATATATTATGTTCTTTTTGTATTTGCAATTAAAAAGCTTGATCTTCCTACGCCAGGAAGAATAGAAGAAGAGGGAGAAGGCCTAAATGCATTAATAGATGAAAAAGGGCTTCATGGATTAGCTAAATTATATGTTGATGCATTAGGAGGAGCTGAAAATATAGTTGAAATTGATTCATGTATAACTAGATTAAGATTATCAGTTAATGATGGAGATAAGGTAAACGAATCAGAGCTAAAGGATTTAGGAGCAACTGGAGTATTGAGACCAACTAAGAAAAATATGCAGGTAGTAGTTGGAACAAAGGCAGATATAATAGCAGAAGAAATTAAAGATTATTTAAAAAAGATAACTAAAACATCTAATTAGTAGTCAAACAGAATATGGTGGCAACTTGCTTGTCCACCATATTCTGTGAATCATTCATATGATTATGATTCTGTATTAATATAGTTGAACAGAGACTGGTGGCATTTGATTATATTAGTGTAGAATTAATAAAATGAAAATAAGGAGAGTAAAAATGTATAAGAGAATACTAGACCTGAACTCATCTGATATTGTAGATATGACTAAGGAAGAAAAGCTTCTAAGTATTAAAGCAGCTGAAGGAAGAACTGTATTGTCCGAAGTCATAACTATAGCTCCTCCAATTTTATATGATGTTAGTAACGTGGAGCTTGCATCAGCCTTTGGAGCAGATATGCTACTATTAAATTCTTATGATGTAAACAAACCAAAGGTAATAGGCCTTCCTATTAATGAAGGCGAAGAAGTTATAAGAGAAATTAAAAGGCTAACTGGAAGGCTTATAGGAATTAATCTAGAGCCTGTAGATCTAGAAGCTGATATAATAGATCAGAGAGAAGCTATCTCAGAAGGAAGATTAAGTACTGTCCAAAATGTACAAAAGGCTTTAGAACAAGGAGCAGACATGGTGGTATTTACTGGAAATCCAAAAACTGGAGTTACAAATAAACAGATTGTTAATGCTACAAAAAAGACTAGGGAAACAGTAGGAGATAAGATAATAATTACAGCAGGGAAAATGCATGCAGCAGGAAGTGGAAGAGAAACAGGAAGCGGTCTAATAGATAAGAATACAGTAAAGGACTTCATTGAGGCAGGCTGTGACATTGTTCTTTTACCTGCCCCAGGAACTGTACCAGGTATGACAGTAGACTATATTAGAAATCTCGTTGAATACGTGCATTCTTTTGGAAAGTTAGCAATGACATCTATAGGAACTTCGCAAGAAGGGGCTGATGAGTCTACCATAAGAAGTATCGCATTATACAGTAAAATGACAGGTGCAGACATTCATCATATAGGAGATTCAGGAATGGTATTAGGTATGGCTACACCAGAAAATATTATGATTTATTCAATTGCAATCAAGGGTAAGAGACATACCTATAGAAGAATGGCTAGATCTGTGAACAGATAGGA
This sequence comes from Proteiniborus sp. DW1, assembly GCF_900095305.1. NCBI lineage: Bacteria > Bacillati > Bacillota > Clostridia > Eubacteriales > Proteiniborus > Proteiniborus sp. DW1. Next base: position 60,894 of record NZ_FMDO01000028.1, read on the forward strand.
GGAGTAATATGTTTAATTTTTTGAAAAAGAAAAAAGAAGTTTCAATAGTAGCCCCTATGACTGGAGAAATCATAGAAATAGGTAAAGTCCCAGATAAAGTATTTGCAGAGAAAATGGTAGGAGATGGCTTGGCTATAAAACCAACAGATGGAGTAGTAGTAGCTCCTTGTAATGGCAAGGTAATACAAGTATTTCCTACAAAGCATGCTATGGGCCTCTTAACGCTAGAAGGGCTGGAAATCCTAATTCATATAGGGTTAGATACTGTAAGCTTAAAGGGAAATGGATTTAAAATCTTTGTTGAACCAGGAGATAATGTGAAAAAAGGAGATAGGCTTTTAAAGGTTGACTTAGACTATGTCTCAGAAAATGCTAAATCAACTATTACCCCTATAATAATTACTAATATAGATGCGGTTAATAGACTATTGGTGAGAAATGGAACAGTTGAAAAAGGAAAGGATGTGATAATGAGTATAGAGCTTAAATAAATATAAGTGTGTATACTATTAAGATGTTTTTAAAGGTGAAAATATAGACAATTATTGAAAGAGGCTTGCTCGTAACTTCATATGTTATGGCTAAGTCTTTAATTTTTTGCAAGAAAGTTTACCAAGAATAATGTTTATGGTAGAGTTTTTATGAGTATATACTATAATATAATTATAAACCTTAATGTAATCAAAAATAGAAAAGGGGGACATAAAATGCCAGTAAGACATTTATTTGAAAAATCAAAAAAGGAAAAAGAAAAGAAAATGAGAAAGGAGATTGCGAAGAAAGTAGCAGTAGGTACAGCAGTAGGTACAGCATTGGGAGCTGTTACAGGAGTGCTATTTGCGCCAAAGTCTGGAAAGGAAACTAGAGAAGATATTGCAAAAAAAACTAAAGAAGCAACAGAAGCAGTTAAAGTAACATTAAAGGACTCTGGTCAAGTTTTAATGGAAAAAGGAGAGATAATTGGAAGGAGCATAAAAGAAAAGATAGAGGAAGTAAAGATTAAGAAAGATAGTTGTCAATTATGTGAAGAAGAGCTTCAAGATTATATAATAATAGAAGAAGATTGTGAAGAAGAAAAAGAGGAAAACAATTAATCTATAACGAATAAGCAAGGTAGGAAAACAATAGAAGACTACTTTAAGGGGGGAAGGAACTATGGATGCCACAATTACTGTTAAGGAACTATTATTGGTAACAGTGTCGCTAGTTATTATAGGATTTGGAATATATCTTATAATTGCCTTGAGAAACCTAAATGGATTGTTAAAGAAGGTAAACCAAATTGTAGATGAGAACGAAAAGGCTGTAAAGAAAACCATAGATAATTTACCAGAAATATGTGAGAATTTAAGCATTATCAGTGTAAAATCAAGAAATATTATAGAAGAAGTTGAACCTGTGATACCTGAAATAGCAGACAATGTTAACTCAATTACTGAAAATGTAAACGATGGTATGGAAATAGCTGTGAGTACAGTAGAAACTGTAGGGGAAAATATCAGTGAAACAATAGAAGCAATCAGAGATAGCACAGTGGATGCGACTACATACTTAAAGCTAATAGGAGAAGTTGTTAAAGTAATAAAACAAGCAATTACAAAAGAAAGGTAATTTATGTAGGTAGCTAAAATCTTTGATTTTGCACTGTTTACCTATGGAGAGCTCAATAAAAGCCGGCAGAATGCTATTTTATATCTGCTGGCTTTTAGAAACAATAGATCCTATTCCCAAATATTTTTGTTATTGAAATAACAATCTTTCCATGATATAATCCATGAATGAGGTAAAAAGGTGGTATAGGTATTTATGAATATTGGTTGGAGAATATGGTTAACAAAAGATGAAACTAAGATATTTGGAAAGGGACCCAAAGAGCTTTTGCAAAGAACAGAAAAGATGGGTTCACTTAGAAAAGCAGCTATGTCTATGAATATGTCATACAGCAAGGCTTGGAATCTTATTTCCAACTTAGAAAAATCATTAGGTTTAAAAATACTTGATAAGACAATAGGGGGGGTAGACGGAGGAAGCTCTAAACTTACACAAGAAGGCAAGATTCTAATAGAGAAGTATGAAGAACTTGAAAAAAAAGTAGAAGAGGCTATCTTAAAAATTTTTGAAGAAACATTTTAAATTTTTTTGGCATCGTTATATTGATAAAAACATAACGCTGCTTAAGAAGTACCTGATTTGCGGGGTAAAGAATAAATATAATGAAGTGGAGATGTAGACTTATGAAAAAAGTGATAGTATTATTATTAGTATTTACATTGGCTTTTGGCCTTTATGGATGTACTAGTAACAGTTCAGATGGAAGTAAGCAAGGAGACAATGTTGCTCAAGATCAAAATATTAGTCAAAAGGAGAGCAACAATTTAGTAGAGCTTACTATAAGTGCAGCTGCAAGTTTGACAGAGGCTTATGGTGAAATAAAAGAATTATATGAGTCAGAAAAGGGAATAAGGTTGATATTTAACTTTGGTGCATCAGGAACTCTTCAGAAGCAAATTGAGGAAGGAGCAGAAGTAGATGTTTTTGTATCTGCAGGTAAGAAGCAAATGGATGCTCTTGAGGAACAGGATTTAATAATAAAAGATACTAGAGATAACATATACAGAAATGAACTAGCCCTTTTAGTGGCTAAGGAATACAAGGACCAAATAAAAACTATAAATGATATAGTAGGTACTGACCTAAAAATTAGCATAGGTGTGCCGGAGACAGTTCCTGCAGGACAATATGCAAAAGATGCATTAGTATACCTGGAAGTTTGGAATCAGCTTGAACCAAATATAGTATACGGAAAAGATGTAAGCCAAGTACTTACATATGTAGACAAAGGCGAGGTAGCAGCTGGTATAGTTTTTAGCTCTGACTCAGTGAGAGCAAAGGAAAGCTATTTAGCAGAGATTTTTCCAGAGGAGACTCATACTCCAATTGTATATCCAGCAGCTATAGTTTCATCCACTAAAAACAAAGAAGCTAGCTTAGATTTTTTACAATATTTAAAAACAGGCAAAGCAAAAGAAATCCTAGAAAGGTACGGATTTAGAATATACATAGAGGAATAGGTGAACAAAATGATACTAAGCCCTATAATAATATCCATTAGAGTTGCAATAATATCTACAGTTATTACATTGATAATAGGTGTATTTTTGTCAAGATTAACTACTAAATATAACTTTAGAGGTAAGGATATACTAGAAGTAGTTCTCCTATTGCCTATGATACTGCCACCTTCTGTTGTTGGCTATGGGCTGTTAATATTAATAGGGAAAAGAGGAGTTATAGGAAAACTATTATATGATATTTTTGGATTAAGGCTTATTTTTACCTGGGTAGCAGCTTGTATAGCTGCTACTATAGTTTCTCTTCCTTTAATGTATCAAAGTTGCAAGAGTGCATTTTTAAAGGTTGATCCTTGTTTAGAAGAAGCGGCTTGGTCATTAGGAGCAAGCAAAAGAAAAGTATTTTGGAAGATTAGTGTTCCCCTTGCTTTGCCAGGTATACTAAGTGGAATAATTCTAGCCTTTGCTAGGTCTTTAGGCGAGTTTGGAGCTACACTAATGGTAGCAGGCAATATACCAGGTAAAACCCAAAACATACCATTAGCGATATATTATGCCGTAGAAGTGGGAGATACTAAAACTGCAAACATTTTATTAGGCATAGTTGTGTTATTTAGCTTTGCTGTGGTATATGGCGTGAATAGATGGACAAAGAATCAAGGATAAAATTTACGGTTTGACATTTATTTGTTTTTAAGCTATAATATAAATCTGTTGAGTATTAATAAAAATCATTTGGAGAGATGGCCGAGTCTGGCTGAAGGCGCTCGCCTGGAAAGCGGGTAGACGGCTAAACCGTCTCGCGGGTTCGAATCCCGCTCTCTCCGCCAATATAAATTTTGTCGTGCTAGATGGGGAGGTAGCGGTGCCCTATAACCTGCAACCCGCTATAGCAGGATTGAAGTCCCGGCCCAGGCATCCTATTGTGGGGTCTGCCCTAGGAAAGTGATGTTGACGATTGGGTCTTGCGCAACGGAAATTCATGAACCCCGTCAGATCCGGAAGGAAGCAGCGGTAAGTGAACACTTCTGTGTGCCGCAGGGGAGCCTAATCCGAGTTAACTGCTTAGGTAACGCTTGTAGTAGTATGTCAAAGCTGGGTGCACGACTTAAAAAATATAGACTATGGCTTCATAGTCTATATTTTTTTGTATATAACACTATAAATAAAAAAGAGGATTTTCTCAATAATTGTAGAATAAATATAAATCGTAATGAATAAAATCTATTGAGGGAAGTCAGCCATTTTCTGAATTTTAGTTTTTTTTGTTTTACAGACCTAAATATTACAAGACAGTAGGTGGCATCTATGCTTTTAAGTTCTTATAAAAAGAAACTAATAGGTTTGTTTACTTTAATAGCACTAGTACCAATTATTCTATTTTCCTTCAGCGTATATAATAGGATAAATACTTACATAATTGACGAAAATCTAAAAGCAAAAACGAGCTTTATAACTAACGAGGCTGAAAAGATTAATGTTTGGTTTATGTCTAATGCTGAAAAAGTAAGCGACATAGCGTCTTGTTATCCCTTCATAAAATCTCTTATGAATGAAGTAGATGGAGATAGAAAAGTTAATGAATATCTCGCATCACAGCTAAAGTCTTCTAAAGAAGTAATCAATTTAAGGCTAGTCTTGACAGGTTCAAAAGAATATTCATCTAATGGGGATTATTCTATTCAAAATCCTAGATCTAAGTCAGATTATTTAGATGCGTTACATAATAAAGAATTGACATGGACTATGCAGGAACAATCTAATGATACACCTATTATTACTGCTTCAGCTCCTCTATATAATACAAGTGGGCAAATTGAGGGTGTAGTATTAGTTGATTTTAGCGTTAATAAAATTTTAAACAAGATTAGGGAAATAAATAAAGAATATAATTACACTAAATATGTCGTAACTAGTCAAGGCAAGGTGTTAAATGTTTATGGAGAAGAAAAACTAAGAACAGAAGAGAACTACAAAGACTTTGAAAATAAAATATCAACCTTAGTATCTAAATCAATAAGTACATATACAGGAAGAGGACGTGTTCCTCTTGACAAGAATTATATGGTGTTTTATTCTACTATTCCTTCAATAGGGTGGAAGATATTAACCTTAGTACCTAGACAAGCAATATTTGATAGTTTAAGTGTATTAATTAAAGATATAGCTTTTATAACCTCTATTACCTTAATATCTTTAGTAGTATTTGCTACGTTGTTTTCAAGAATGTTCTCAAATCCATTAGTGAAGCTAAAAAATGGAGCAATAGAAATACAGAATGGAAACTATGATTATAAGTTTGATATAAAAAAAGAAGATGAGTTTGGACAAGTAGCAATGGCCTTTAATGCAATGGCAGCAAAGTTAAAAGAGTCATATGAAGAATTAAACGACAATAATATTATGTTGATGGAAACTAATGAGCAATTACAGGAAATAAATATGGAATTAGAAGCTTCATATGCTCAACTAAAGGCAGCTATTGATCAATTAGATGAATCAGAGCAAAGATTTAGAACTCTTCTAGGAAATATAGATGAACTAGTATGGATTATGGATAGGAATCTAAACATAACATTTACCAATGATCAAGTTGAGTCAATATTGATGATAAGCAAGGAGCGGTTCTTAGGAAGAAATCTAAATGAGCTAATAAATTATGTTGTTGGAGACGGAGAGGTATTTTTAAATGATTTTATTGAAACTGATCTAAAAAACCGAGTGATATGTATTTCTCATAGCAAAAAGGATGGCATAATAGCAGAAGTAAGCACAAAAAGGGTATATGAAAACAATAAGTTAGTCGCAATACATGGCATCATAAGGGATATAACTGAAAGAAAGATGATGGAAGAAAGTATAATTAAAAGAAATGAAGAGCTAGTAGTCATAAATAGAGTTAGTAGAGGGTTGACTACTGCTATGAACATAGACACTCTTATGCAAAGAGCAGTAGAAGGTATTATTAGACTTATGAACATATCTTTATGTACTATTAGACTATTAGAAGACGATAAGTTAGTTCTAAAAGCATTTGCAGGAGAATTATCAGACCTAGTAGTTAAAAAACCTATTCCAGTAGACGAAGATGAAGTGGGACAGGTAGTTGAGACAGGTAAGATTCAAATACTCGAAATTAACAAAAATTATAATAAGAGCAAATTTTCGGCTAATATAGTTGACTCAAAGAAGGTAAGCTTTCTTAGTGTACTTCCAATTAAAGCAAGAGGTAAAGTTCGAGGAATAATGATAGTAGGTAGTAAAAGTAAACCTGATAAGGGAGAGTTTAATGTTTTAGCCTCTATCAGTAATCAAGTAGCCTTAATTACTGAAAATATTAGCTTGTATCAAGGGTTGAAGGATAATTACTTAAAAACTATAGAAACGCTGGCAGCTGCCATAGAAGCTAAGGATGAATATACAGAAGGTCATTCTAATAGGGTTTCTAAATATAGTCTTGAAATAGCCAAATACATGGGTATGCCTAAAAAGTTCTGTGAGGAAATTGAGGTGGCTGGCATATTACATGATGTAGGGAAAATAGGAATTAAAGATGGGGTGCTTTCAAAGCCAGGAAGACTAACTGAAAGAGAATATGAAATGATTAGAAGACATCCTATGATAGGTAGTAAGATACTAGAAAGTGTAGGTTTCTCAGAAACCATTATGAATGCTATTAAGTTTCATCATAAAAGGTATGACCTAAAAGGCTACCCTCAAGAGGTCTATATAGATGAATTGCCATTAGAAGCTGCAATTATAGGTGTTGCAGATGCCTTCGATGCAATGACAACAAGTAGATCATATAGAAATGCTATAACTGTAGAAGCTGCCATTAATGAACTTATTAAAAGCAAGGGAACACAGTTTAACCCTTATATAGTTGACATAATGGTTGATATATATAGGAGAAATAGGGATGTAATAGAGTCTATAATGCAAACTGATATAACATTTGAAGGCACCAGTCTAGCTTAATTGCTGGACTTTTTTCTTTATTTATGTTTCAATAAAAATACGAATGAAGGATTAATTCAATTTATAGAGGGGATATTTTATGAAAGTAAAACGGAAAATTTCATATTTTAAGAAGTCTTTCATTGTAACTCTATTAACTTTAATTATTTTGGGTCTTGGAAGACCTGCATTAGCAGCTAGAACAGAGGTTATAGTTCTTCAACTTAGATGGAATCACCAATACCAATTTGCTGGCTATTATGCTGCTAAGTGGCTTGGGTATTATGCTAGGGAAGGGTTAGCAGTTGAAATAAGGCCTGCTTATGATGAACAAGGAAATATATTAAATGCCATTACTGAAGTATCAGAGGGAAGAGCAGATTTTGGAGTAGGAGCTAGCGATATACTTATTGCTCAGGATAAGGGGATAGATTTAAGCGTAGTGTCCTCAGTTTTTCAAAGAAGTGCAGTAGGATTTTATATGAGTGAGGAGTTGCCATTCAAATCATTGGCAGATTTAGTAGATTTCAAGGTAGGTAGAAGAGAAAATGACCTTTTAGATTTAGAGTTCCAAGCTATGCTTTTGAAGGAGGGAATTAATCCTAGCAGGTTGCCTTTGATAAGCGAAGGTGAGGACTTTACAATATATGACATAGTTTCTGGTAAATATGATATTGTACCAGGATACCTAGGAGGAGAAATAGAATACTTTGCTCATAAGAACAACATAGGGATAAAATCAATAAAGCCAATAGATTATGGAGTAGACTTTTATGGAGACTCATTATTTACTAAAAGAAGCCTTGCCCTAAATAATCCAGAGCTAGTAGAAAAGTTTAGAAGAGCAAGCATGAAGGGTTGGGAATATGCATTAGAAAATCCAGAAGAAATAATAGATAGAATGTCTAAGGAATTATTTAAATATGATGAAGGAACTATTGAAGACTTTACTGAATATAACAGATTCCAAGCTGATAAATTAAAGGAACTTACTCTATATCCTGTAGTAGATATAGGAAACATCAATCCTCATAGGTGGAAACAAATGCATGAAACATTAAGTGAGCTTGATATTGTAAAGAACAAGATAGATATAAATGCATTTATATTTGATTATGAGAAGTTAATGGATGAGAGAAATCAAAATACCATAGAAACTCTAATCAAATTTTTAGGAGCTTCTTTATTGCTTTCAATTGTGCTATTCTTTGTCAACCTATCTATAAAGAATAATATGCTCAAGAAAGAGATAGAAGAAAGAAAAAAAGCAGAAAATATGTTCAGGAAAGAGTTTGAGGAAAACAAGAGAAAAGAAGGGTTACTAATCCACAAAGCCAAGCAGGCTGCTATGGGCGAAATGATAGCAAATATCGCTCACCAATGGAGACAGCCACTAAACACCTTAGGATTAATATTAGCCAATATAGGAGATGCATATGAGTATAATGAGTTGAATAAGGAATACTTAAATGCATCTATTCAAAAATCAAAAAATATTATAAATCAAATGTCAAATACAATAGATGACTTTAGATATTTCCTTAGCCCAGTAGATGAACAAGAGGAGTTCTATGTAAATGATAGGGTAAAATATATAATTGACTTGCTTGAAGAAAACCTTAGGTTTAATGATATAAAAGTCATACTAGAAAGAGTTGAAATGGTCAAAAGCTATGGCACTAAGAATCAGTATTCTCAAGCAATCTTTAGTATCATAAACAACTCTATAGATGCTTTATCATCAATAGATAAAGATAATAAAGAAATTAGAATTTCCATTTACTCTGAAGAAGATATGGCAGTTGTTGAGATTATAGATAATGGAGGAGGTATATCAAAGGAAATAGAAGACAAAATATTTGATGTATACTTTACAACTAAAACAGAATCAGGCGGGACAGGACTTGGACTTTATATAGTAAAGATTATTGTCGAGGATAGAATGAAAGGGAAAGTAGAGTGGGCTAACACTGGTGACGGTGTATATATGAAGATATCTATTCCGAAAGATAGGAGAGATGAAAATGAATAAAAGCAATTCCAATAGTCTATTAAGCAATATAAAGGTACTGTTCGTTGAAGATGAAGAAAATGCCCGAGAAGAATTATCAAGATTTTTAAAGAGAAGAGTAGGAAAGCTTTATATAGGCAAAAATGGTATGGAAGGTCTTAATTTCATTGAATCACACAATCCAGATATGGTAGTAACAGACTTAAAAATGCCTATATTAGATGGGCTAGAGATGATAAAGCGTGCAAGAAATATGGGATATGATGGTGCAATAATAGTATTATCGGCATTATCAGATAGTGAAACCATACTAAAGGCTGTTGATATAGGAATAGTGAAGTATTTAGTAAAACCTGTAGATACTGATAAATTAGTTGATACAATGGAGCAACTAGCATCTAGTATATTAAAAAAGAGATTAAAAAAAGTAGTAGTAAGGGATTCTATATTGCTAGATAAAGAAAAAAAACAAGAATTAGAACAAAAAATCAAAAGCGAAGTAGCACATTTTATGAAAAGCTATACAGGGAAAGGACCTAAAAATGTACAAGTATTCATTCAAGGGAATAATATAGATATAAAAGCTGAAAGTGTTCTTACCCTATTTGAAAATAATCTAATTATTAACAATAGAAATCATAGCCTTGTAGACTATAATAGAAGATTGTTTTATATGGAAAATAAAGAAATATTAGAAGGGGCTATTGAATCAGTTTTAAATAGTAAGGTTGAGCTTGAGAAGGTAGAGCCAGACTCATTTAATAATTCAGATTATTTGCTATTCACCTTTATTTAACTTGAAATCGTTTTCATTTTATGTTATTATATTGTCATACGATACATAACCAAGGTAGATACGAGATTGTAGGCTGCTATTGGGTGTATTTTTTCAAAATATAAATTTATAGTTTTTAGTACAATATAATATTTGCTTGACAAGTTTTAAAGATAACATTAAGTTACGCTTTAATAGGTCAGCACTAAGGAATATAAGTATATTCTTTTGTGCTGACCTTTTATTTTGTAAATTTTTAGCAACCGAAGATATAGGAGGTGTATAAGTAAACAAGACATTTTTTTAAAATGAAGCTATATAATTTAAATTAAAAAGGAGGTCCATATAATGGATGCAGTTAATAAAAAAGCTTCTGTATACGAATTAGATGGTAGACCAGAACTGAGGCTTGCCATACCTTTAGGAATGCAACATATATTAGCTATGTTTACTGGTAATATAGCTCCTATAATTATTTTGGCAAATGCAATAAATTTACCTGAAGCAAATAAAATTATAATGATTCAATCTGCAATGATTGTTGCAGGTTTAGTGACATTAGTTCAACTATATCCACTGGGAAAAGTTGGAGCTAGGTTACCACTAGTAATGGGAACAAGCTTTGCATTTGTTCCAACAGCATTAAGTGTGGGTCAAGCCTACGGGTTACCAGCTGTACTAGGAGGTTCCTTAATCGGAAGTTTAGCTGAAATCACCATGGGATTTTTTATAAAGCCATTGAGAAGATTTTTTCCACCAATTGTGACAGGAACAGTTCTAGTTGCAATAGGAATATCACTTCTTCCAACTGGTATCAATTATTTTGCAGGGGGAGCAGGAGCTGCGGACTTTGGTTCGCCAAAAAATCTCTTTTTAGGTTTTGTAGTATTTATAACAATATTACTTCTTCAAAGGTTTGGTAAGGGAATATTTAATATAGCGTCAATTCTAGTAGCATTAATTATTGGTTACATCATAGCTATTCCTCTAGGGAAAATTGATTTTTCTGGTGTGGCTCAGGCTGCATGGTTCAGCATACCAAAGCCACTTCATTTTGGATTGGAGTTTAGATTAGATGCAATACTTAAGTTTGCAGCTGTTTATCTAGTAGTGGGGCTAGAAACCTTAGGAAACGTATCAGGCATAACATTAAGCGGAGAAAATAGAGAAGCAACAGATAGAGAAATGACAGGAGCAGTATTAGCTGATTCAGTAGGTAGTGCTTTTGCAGCAATATTTAATGTGTTACCAAACACAGCATACGGACAAAATGCAGGAATAGTAGCAATGACTGGAGTAATAAATAGATTTGTTGTGGCTACAGGAGCAGTATTCCTAATATTAGCAGGTGTAATGCCTAAAATTGGAGCAATAAGTGCAGCTATGCCAGCAAGTGTATTAGGTGGAGCAGTTACAATAGTATTCTCCATGATAACAATAAGTGGAATTAAGATGGTTGGCAAGGCAGGATTAGATGGAAGAAATGCTACTATACTAGCAGCTTCTATAGGTCTAGGCTTAGGGTTTAGCCAAGTGCCAGAATCATTAATATATATGCCTGAGATTTTAAAGAATTTCTTTGGAGATCCTGTAGTGGCAGCAGGAATACTTGCACTAATCTTAAATATAGTTTTTCCTGAAGATACAAAACAATCTAATAAGGATGTAGTCCAAGCATAATAATCTCAATACAACCCTAGTCTACTGGCTAGGGATATGTACTTTATTCCATTGATTTTAGAAGGAGTGAAATGAATATGATAACTGTTAAAGAATATATAGCACCACAAAATGTAGAAGAAGCATATGAGCTATTTAGCACAAAAAAGAATTCCACTATTCTTGGTGGTGGTGCATTTATAAGAATGGGTTCAAAAAATATAGGGACATTAATAGACTTATCAAAAGCTAAAATTGATTATATACATGAAACGGAAAGTGCATTTGAAATAGGAGCTATGGCTACATTTGGAGATATTGAGCATTCAGAAGTTCTTGCTAAACACTTTGACAATCTTCTCTCAAAGTCTGTAAGAGAAATAGTGGGAGTACAACTTAGAAACATAGTTACTGTAGGAGGAACAGTTTACTCAAGATACGGATTTTCAGATTTTATAACAGGGCTTTTAGCATTAGATACTAAAGTGAATTTTTACAAGCAAGGAAGTATTTCTTTAGAAGAATATTTAGAAAAGGGACCTAAAGAAAAAGATATATTAGAAAGCATAACAATCTCAAAAGACGGAAGAAGAGCCTCATATTTTACTATGAGAAACTCAAAGGGAGACTATGCAATTTTAAATGTAGCAGTGTCTAAACTAGGAGATGATTTTAGAATAGCAATAGGTGCAAGACCTCAAAGAGCCATATTAGCAAAGAAGGCAATGGAGTACTTGTCTAACAATGGATATACTGAAGAACACATAAAAAAAGCAGTGGAAATAGCAGCAGATGAAATCACTTTTGGCACAAATACAAGAGGAAGCAAAGAATATAGAAAACATATCTGCAAAGCTTTGTTAAAAAAAGCACTGATGGAGGTTGTTAGCTATGAAGATTAGTATGAAAATAAACGGAGTGAATAAATCATTTGAGGTTTCCCCAGATGAATATCTAGTAGATACTCTAAGAAAAAATGGATATTTAGGAGTAAAAAGAGGATGTGATACAGGAGTATGTGGAGTTTGTACTGTTCATATGAATGGTAAAGCAATATTATCTTGTGTTACATTAGCAGCAAGAGCTGATGGGCAGGAAATAACTACTATTGAAGGAGCAGGTAAGGAAGCAGAAAGAATAGGAAAATATCTGGTAAATGAAGGCGTAGAGCAATGTGGTTATTGTAGCTCAGGGCTTATAATGAACATCTTATATCTAGAAAAATGTGTAGAAGACCCTACAGATGAGGAGATACTCCATTATTTATCAGGTAATCTTTGTAGATGTACAGGGTATACAGGACAACTTAGAGCTATAAGAAAATATTTGGAGGCGAAGAAAAATGAAAGTAGTAAATAAGTCATATACTAAAAAAGATGGTATGGGCTTAGTGCAAGGAAAACCAGTATATACAGATGACTTAGCCCCAAAGGATGCATTAATAGTTAAGGTGCTTAGAAGCCCTCATGCTTTTGCAAGAATTAAGAATATCAATACATCAATAGCAGAAAAGATTCCAGGTGTGGAATGTATATTCACATACAAAGATATAGAAAGAAAGCCACTAACAAGAGCTGGCCAATGCTACCCAGAATTATCACCATATGATAAGTTCTTGCTAGACGAATATGTAAGGCATGTAGGGGATGAAGTAGCCATAGTTGCAGCAGTAGATGAAAAAACAGCGGAAAAAGCTATTCGCTTGATAAAAGTAGAATATGAAGTATTAGAACCAGTACTAGACTTTGAGAAAGCAGATGGAAATGCATCCCTAGTCCATCCGGAAGAAGATATATTTACTTTAGTTGATATAGGATTTGATAGAAAAAGAAATATCGCCTGCCAAGTTGACCTTGAGCTTGGAGATGTAGAAAAAGCATTAGAAGAAAGTGATATTATAATTAAAAGAACTTATAGCTCACAAGCTCAAACACAGGGGATGATGGAAACTCAGAGAACATTCACATATATGGATGTTCAGGGTAGACTAGTAGTAGTATCATCGACACAAATCCCTTTCCATGTAAGGCGAATACTTTCAAATACATTTAGTATTCCAGAAAGTATGATAAGAGTAATCAAACCTAGAATTGGCGGAGGATTTGGAGCTAAGCAAACAGCAAACTCAGAGTTCTATCCTGCATTAGTAACATTAAAAACAGGAAAACCAGCTAAAATAGTTTTCACGAGAAAAGAAGTATTTACAGGTACGAATTCAAGACATGCCATGAAATTTGACGTGACAATAGGAGCTACAAAAGACGGAAAAATAAAGGCCATAGACATGGTAGGTTTATCAGACACAGGAGCTTATGGAGAGCACTGTCAAACTACAATAGCAGCTGCTGCCAAAAAAGTATTCACAATATACAACAAGGCAGAAGCTTATAGATATTATGGAAAGGCAGTATATACAAACCATGTTCCTGGAGCAGCCCTAAGAGGTTTTGGAGTTACACAAGGGGTATTTGCAGTAGAATCAGCATTAAACGAATTAGCGGCTGAGCTTAAACTAGACCCGGTTAGAGTAAGAGAGATAAACATGATTAGAAAAGGAGAAACTACAAAACTTCTAAACATGACCATCAAAGGCTGGGGAGACAAGCCTATGTATATGGATGGCTGTATGCTGGAGTACTGTGTATCAAAGGGAAAAGAGCTTATTAAATGGGATGAAAAATTCTCAAAATGCGGAATCAGTGGAACTAAAGCAAGAGGGGTAGGTATGGCAATTGCTAAGCAAGGGTCTGGGCTGCCTAAGATAGATATGGCTTCAGCAACTCTAAAGTTAAACACAGATGGTTTCTTTAGTTTGCTATTAGGTGCAACAGATTTAGGTACAGGAAGCGATACAATTTTAGCTCAGATAGCAGCAGAGACTCTTGGAGTAGATTTAGAAAAAATAGTTGTTTATGCATCTGATACAGACTTAACACCATATGACAGTGGAGCTTATGCATCTAGTACCACATATACTACAGGTAATGCAGTAATAGATGCAGCAAATAAAATGAAGGAAGAGATAATTAAATACGGAGCCATGTACTTTGAAACGGAGCCAGAAAATATTGAATTTGATGGAAAGAGTATTATAAAGAAAGATGACAAGCAAATAATAACATTAGAAGACTTCTCTAAGAAAATAACATATAATGTTCTACACACCCAGCTATCAACAACAGGTTCATATGTGCCAGAAATAGATGCTTCTCCATATATGGCAGGATTTGCAGAGGTAGAAGTAGATTTAGAAACAGGAAAAGTAGATGTAGTTGAATTTGTAGGAGTAGTAGATTGCGGTACACCTATAAACCCAATGCTTTCAAAGGTACAGGTTGAAGGTGGTATAGCAACAGGAATAGGGCTAGCCTTATATGAAGAAGTAAAATATAGCCCGGAAGGAAGGTTAATGACTGATACTCTGATGGAGTACAAGCTTCCAATGAGAAGAGACATTGGGAAAGTAGTTGCAGAATTAGCACCAGGATATGATGCTTCAGGACCTTATGGAGCTAAATCTATAGGAGAAGTAGTAGTAAATCCGGTAGCTCCAGCGATTATGGATGCTATATATAATGCTTGCGGAATCAGGATAAGAGACTTACCGGCAACACCAGAAAAAGTATTGACGACATTGTTAGAAAAACAAAGCAATATATAACTAAAATAGGTCGATGTGTTGAACACATCGACTTTTGAATATTTTTGCTCCTTTAATATGTTCAGCTGACAGTACTTGAAATGCCAAGTTCCTATTGTCACTCTGAGTGCAATGAAGAGTTTCGTCATCTTGAATCTTATTACTGTAATCCTAAGCTCTTAGGTAAAGGAATTTTAGTGTTAAAAATCCAACAGTGGTATATGACAAGAAGTTTTGGTATAATATACTTATTAAACACGTGAAGGTGATTGAATGGCTTATCAAGCATTGTATAGGAAGTTTAGACCAAAGACCTTTGACGATGTCATGGGGCAAGAACATATAACTACAACACTAAAAAACCAAATAAAAAATAATAACATAGCCCATGCGTATTTATTTTCAGGAACTAGAGGAACTGGCAAGACTTCCACAGCAAAAGTATTTGCGAGAGCTGTCAATTGTACAAATAGTCATGATGGAAACCCTTGTAATGAATGTGAAGTATGTAAGGGAATACTTGATGAAACTATAATGGATGTCATAGAAATGGATGCTGCTTCTAATACTAGTGTAGAAGATATTAGAGAGCTTAGAGAGAAGGCAAAGTATCCTCCAGCTAAATGCAAATATAAAGTATACATTATTGACGAGGTTCATATGATATCTAAAGGTGCTTCTAATGCTCTTTTAAAAATATTAGAAGAGCCACCAAAGCATTTAATATTCATACTGGCTACAACAGAGCCTCAAAGACTGCCAGCTACAATATTATCTAGATGTCAAAGGTTTGACTTTAAAAGGATAACCATAAAAGATATAATAGAAAATATGCAAAACATATTAGACGAAATAGGCATAAATGCGGACCCAAAAGGTCTAAATCTAATAGCTAGAAATTCAGATGGAGCGATGAGAGATGCCCTTAGCCTTCTAGATCAATGCCTTTCCTTTTCTGAAAAGAAACTGACCTATGATTACATTCTCTCCATACTTGGAGTAGTAAGTAATGATATAATATATGAGCTAACAGATTCAATAATAGGAAAAAATGCAGATAAGGCTCTTGAGCTTATAGAGCAAATAGTTCAAAGTGGGAAAGACATTAATCAGTTTATTAAAGACTTGATACTTCACTTTAGGAACCTAATGGTCATAAAGGTATCTAAAAATGTAGATAGTATGCTTGATGAAACAGAGGAAATGATAGAAAATCTTAAAAAACAGGCTGAAAATATAGACACAAGTGGTATAATAAATATACTTAGAATACTATCAGATGCAGAGACTCAGTGCAAATGGTCGTCTCAGCCTAGGGTAATACTTGAAGTCAGCATCATAAAGATGTTAAACGAAGCTACTAACAATGATTTTGATGATGTGATGACAAGACTTAGAAGGCTAGAAGAAAAGCTTGAAAATGGCACTTTTATTAAAGAGGCAGATTCTAGAAAGCAATCTGTATCTAATACTTCTACTAAGAGTACAGTTTCTGAAAAAGTAGTAGAAAGGCAACAATATATTCCAGTTGCTACTAATCAAAACAAATGCGAATTACGAACAGATATAGATATTAAAGAGATTAAAGATGAATGGAAAAATATATTAAAGGCTACAAGAGTTGAAAGAATATCTCTTCATGCTCTAATTATGGAAGGAAAACCTTTAAGTATAAAGAATAATATATTGACAATAGCTTTTGAAGATGGATTTAGATTTCATAAAGAGGCCATTGAAAAAAGTGAAAATAAGGAGCTTGTTCAGAAAATCATTAATAATTGCTTAAATTCTAATATAGAGATTAAATTTGCAATGGAAGATGACATTGTAGATGTTAATGAAGAAAAGCAGGAAGAGAAACAAGGCGAAGAGCTAATCCAAAAGGTTATTGATACTTTTGGAGAAGAACTAGTAAAAATTGAAGAATAATAAGGAGGTTTTTTTATAATGGCAAGAGGTGGATTCCCAGGAATGGGTAACATGGGAAATATGATGAAGCAGGTTCAAAAAATGCAGAAGCAAATGGCTGATTTGCAAAATGAGCTAAACGAAAGAGAAGTCGAAGCAAGCGCAGGTGGTGGAGCAGTTACAGTTAAGGTTAATGGAAAAAAAGAAGTGCTGGAAGTGACTATAGATAAGGATGTAGTAGATCCAGATGATGTTGAAATGCTTCAAGACTTAATCCTTGCTGCAACAAATGAAGCTTTAAGAAGTGCAGACGAAATGGTTAGTAGGGAAATGCAAAAGATAACTGGAGGTATGAATATACCAGGGTTATTTTAGCAGTTTCACTACAGCTTCCTACCTTTAAGTTTTATCAAAGGTAGGATTTAAATAAGGTGGAGAGTATTCTCCACCTAGTTTTTCTATGTTTAAATGCTGGAAACAGCTTAACTGAAAGGGTGATATAGATGGAGTATTTTGCGCCTCCTTTAGCCAGTCTAATAGAAGAATTTTCAAAACTACCTGGTATAGGCAGAAAAACAGCTCAAAGGCTTGCGTTTTATGTGCTAAACATGAATGCCGATGATGTAAATGAGCTTGCAAATGCCATAGTAAATGCCAAGAGAAATATTAAGTATTGTAGCATATGTAGTAATCTTACAGATACAGATCCATGCTTTATTTGTAGCAATACTAACAGAGATCAAACTACAATATGTGTTGTAGAAGACCCAAGAGATGTTATAGCCTTAGAGAAAACTAAGGAATTTCAAGGATTATATCACGTTTTACATGGAAGCATATCACCAATGGAAGGAATAGGCCCAGAGGATATAAAGATAAAAGAGCTTCTTCAAAGGATAAGAGAGCTAGATGTAGCAGAGGTAATATTAGCTACAAATCCTACTATAGAAGGAGAGGCCACAGCCATGTATATATCAAAACTCCTAAAGCCTTTAGGTATAAAAACCACAAGAATAGCTCATGGAATACCAGTAGGCGGAGACTTAGAATATGCAGATGAAGTGACTTTATCAAAGGCATTAGAGGGAAGAAGGGAGATTTAGGCTTTCTTCTTTTTTGTCCCCCTAAAATAAAGTTCTTCAACAAGTAAATAAAGTTCTTCAAAGCAGGAGAAATCTTAGATTAAAATCCAAGAAATCTCCTGTTTTTTTATTCCCTTTTTCTTTCCTCTTACCCTTCAACCAATTGGAATTGCTACAACTTCATTGCCTTATTCCCTTACTCCTTCCCACCTTAATCCTGGTTTCTTTTGAAGAACTTTATTTTCAGGTTACAAAGTTAGGACAGGAAAAAGTAAAAAGTTATAAGGGTTAAGAAAAAAATGAATATTTTTTAAATGTAGAGTTATGTACCTAACTCCAATAGAAATTATGGTATAATATAGGCAAGATTATCTAGTATATTCTAAAACTTTATAAATACATAGCAAATGAAAGGGGATGAGGGTAGTGGTTATAAATAAAAAAGCTTTATCCGAAGAAGATATAAAGATGAAATATATTACCCCTGCAATAGAAAAAGCAGGATGGGATATAAAAACTCAAGTAAGAGCTGAATATAGCTTTACGGACGGAAGAATTATAGTCAGGGGAAATCTTGTAGCCAGAGGGAAAAGAAAAAGAGCAGACTATATTTTAAGCTATAAACCTAATATGCCCCTTGTTATCATAGAAGCAAAAGATAATAATAAACCCATGGGAGCAGGAATGCAACAAGCTCTTAAATATGGAGATATTTTAGATATTCCCTTTATATATAGTTCCAATGGAGATGGATTTATCGAACATGATAATTTTACTGGGAAAGAAAGAGAACTTAGTTTAGAAGAGTTTCCAAGCCCAGATGAGCTATGGGAGAGGTATAAGGCAGGGAAAGGAATCCAAGCTCATGAAGAAAAGATTGTATCAGAAGACTATTTCTTTGATATGAGTGGTAAATTTCCAAGGTATTATCAGAGAGTAGCTATTAATAGAACTATAGAAGCTATATCAAAAGGACAAGATAGAATACTATTAGTTATGGCTACGGGGGAACGTGTCATAATAGTGATGGGTGCAGTTTGTGTTATAAGATCAAGGGTTTTAGGAACTTTAAACAAATATATTTCGTGCATTGCTTAGAGTAACTAGGATTTAGTTGTAGTAAGTAGTGCATGAAGATAAGGGTGTTAGCTATTGAAGAGTTAGTAATTATTTAATATTGATGTTAGTATATAGCTATGGACACTAAATAAGATTTTATATATACTAACAACCTAGGAAGGAAGTGTCCATAAAATGTCTAAGAGGAAAACATATACAAATGAATTTAAAACAATGATTTCTGAACTAGTATTATCAGGAAAAACACCTAAAGAGGTAGCCAGTGAATATAGCTTAAGTGAAACAGCAGTACGCAATTGGACTAAGAAGAAAGCTCCAATTAATGCAGTAGAAGGATATACTACAAACCTTGAGGAAATTAACAGAATGAGAAAAGAAAATGCTAGGCTCAAGGAGGAAAATGAAATATTAAAAAAGGCTATGGCTATATACGCAAAGAAATAAATCCTGATATACAGTTAGATATAATTTAAGAAATTCTACTATACACCCATAGATACTATGTGTAAGGTACTTAAATATCCCAAAAGTACCTACTATGACAAGCAAAAGGAAAAACCAGAAAACAAGTGGAAACCTATTAATAAAAAGCTTCAAGATGATATTTTAAAAATCTACAATGATAATAATAAAATCTACGGTGCCCCTAAGATTCGAGAGGAATTAAAAGCTATTAGATACGTGAGCATTAGTCTCAAACGAGTCCAAAGGCACATGAAAAAACTTGGTATTAGGAGCAGAATTAGTACCATAAAAAATTCTCTAACAATACTTCTATGTTAGAGAGTATTAAAAATGCTTATAATAGTAATATAGCTATTTATGCAGAAAGTGGAGGCTATATGTATTTAGGTTCAACTATTGAAGGAAAAGATATGGTCAATATTTTTGATTATAAAAGTTAACTAACTAGTAGACTGCAGAACTTTGGATATATAAAACTAGTAGCAAATAAGGATAATATGCTATGTAAAAAGGAAGAATCTATCAATGCCCATGAATTCCACTATACCAAAAGTGATTTTGATGGGGATGACTTTACTGCAATAAAAAAATCTACAGGAAAAGAAAGAAAATGTATAATAGCAAATGACAATGTATTTGCAGGGTGTTCACACCTACATCTGTGAGGTAATATTGACTTTGCTAAAAACCATATAAAAACATGTAAAAATTTTTCTTTATTGTAATTTAATAAAGACTATGTTATTATATTCAATAATTGAATATTAATTATTTAGGTTCATAAGATTAATAGGGAAATGGGTTTAAGTCCCATGCAGCCCCCGCTACTGTAATTGATGACGAAATCAACGTATATACCACTGGAGAAATCTGGGAAGGTGTTGATTAGGATGATTCATAAGCCAGAAGACCTGCCTATATAAGTTGTAAGCAACCTTCGGAGGGAAGGAGAGCGATATTTTTATGCATATTTAACATATATATTTATGAAAATATTAGATTCCCTGAGGTTACTTAGGGAATTTTTTTATGACCTAACCCAAGACTTTGAGAAAAAGGAGTATTTATTAGGATGATTTTAGGAGAAGAAAAGAACGTTAGAAGGAAATTAAATAAAATAAATCCAGAAGATACAATGGTTAGCCTTTTTATCATTCTATTTTACATATCATCAATAAAAACTTATAGACTACTAGTTGTAACTGGGATATTAGTTA
Source organism: Proteiniborus sp. DW1 (assembly GCF_900095305.1). NCBI lineage: Bacteria > Bacillati > Bacillota > Clostridia > Eubacteriales > Proteiniborus > Proteiniborus sp. DW1. Next base: position 81,759 of record NZ_FMDO01000028.1, read on the forward strand.
TTATGTACTCTCTTATAACTTGTGAGGATAGATCTTTTATTAGGTTAACCAAACCAGTGATACCCTTTGTTCTACTTATGCTCTTGCCAATAATAATACGATTAATTGTATATAGAAGCCTAGAAGATATTGATTTTACAATGATCATTGTATGTAAAGTTTTAATCTCCTCTATATTGCTAGGTACAATAGTTTCTAAGCATTCAGCTTTATATATGGTTGATGGGATATTAAACATTGGTTTACCACAGATATTTAACAGAATACTAGCTCTTACCTTTAGATATTTTCATATGATTGATGAGGATATAAAGAAAGGTAATAAGGCATTAATCAGTAGAGGAATTAATGAAAGAAAAGGATTATCTTCCCTTAGTATTTTTGGAGAATGGATAGGAGGATTTTTCCTTAAAAGCAGCAATCATAGCGATATGGTTTTCAATGCTATGAAGTCTAGAGGATTTCAAGGAGAGGCAAGAAATAAGAAGTTTAATAACAAGGAATTAATTCTTAAATCTTCTATGTTAGCCCTCTTTTTATTAGCAATTCTAGTTATTGATAGGAAGGTGTAAAATGGCAGTAAAAATTGAAAATTTAAGTTTCTTGTATCCAAACTCCCGAAGGGGCCTAGAGGATGTTAATTTAAATATAAAAGCTGGTAGAAAAACAGCAATATTAGGTGTAAATGGTAGTGGTAAATCAACTCTACTCTATCACTTAAATGGTATTAGTCTAGCTCAGACAGGCTCAGTGGAAGTATTAAAAAGGTACTACTTCATCAGCAGGAAAAAGTCTTATGTGTACTGGGCTTTGTAGAATATTTAAAGAAGACGGATATAAGGTATATCCTTTTAAGTCCCAAAACATGAGCTCTAAATTTTATATAACAGAAGAAGGGAAAAAAATATCAGTGGCACAAGCTTTACAAGCCAGGGCAGCAGGACTTAAACCAAGTCATCATATGAATCCTATACTACTCATACCAAACTCAGATAGGTAGTTGTAAATGGGGAAGAAAGAGAAAATATGGCTGCAAGGGATTATTTTAAATTTAGACCTAGATTAAAGAAAATGATCATGGAAAAGCACAATGAAATTCAATCAAATAACGATATTGTGGTTATCGAAGGGGCAGGTAGCCCAGCTGAAATTAACTTAAAAAAGAATGATATCGTAAATATGGGAATGGCAGAAATTGCGGATGCTCCAGTCTTATTAGTCACAGATATAGATAGAGGAGGCGCATTTGCTGCACTTTATGGGACTGTTATGCTTTTAGAGCCTCATGAAAGAGCTAGGATCAAAGGCCTTATTATCAATAAATTTAGAGGTGATAAAACATTACTTGAACCGGGAATTAAGATGATAGAAGATCTATTAAATATACCAGTAGTTGGTGTCATCCCTTATATTTCATTGGACTTAATAGACGAGGACTCCTTAATCGATAGAAACAAAAGCCCAAAAGCAGAAGAACAAAGCTTTGAAGAGGAAGAGTTGGAGCTAAATAAACTTAGCAATGGTATAAGGGCTAATATGGATATGGAATATATATACAAGATTATGGGCGTTAATAATGGTTAATTTGATTGTAGCAGTAATACTAGATTTTATAATTGGGGATCCATATAATTTTCCTCATCCTGTAAAATTAATGGGGAGGATTATAAGCATTGAAGAGAACCTAGCTAGAAGGGTTTCTGAATCCAATGAAGGTCTTAAAATAATGGGACTTATTATAGTATCTATAAATGTTTTCTTAGGATTTGTTATACCATTTTATATTATTAAAATTACTAAGTCCATATACAATACTTTGCAAGATTATAAATATCTATCTTATATACACTTGTATAGCAGCCAGATCATTACATTATGAAGCGAATATGGTTCAAAAAGAACTGGATAAAGGGCTAGAAGAAGGCAGGAAAAGACTATCCTATATTGTTGGTAGAGATACCTCTAATCTTGATGAAGAGGAGATTATAAGAGCAACTGTTGAAACCGTATCGGAGAATACCTCTGATGGAGTGATAGGCCCTTTGTTTTACATTGTATTACTGGGAGCACCAGGAGGACTAGCTTATAAATTCATCAATACAATGGATTCTATGCTAGGCTATATGAATGATAAATATAAGCACTTAGGCTACTTTCCAGCTAAAGTAGATGATTTATTTAATCTAATACCTGCTAGACTAACAGCTATTTTGATGAATATCTCATCTATAGGAAGATTTGATTTTATAAATGGAATGAAGATATTAAAAAGGGATAGAAGAAATCATAAAAGTCCAAACAGTGGTTATCCAGAAAGTGCTACTGCAGGGCTATTAGGAATACAACTTGGGGGTGGTAATTATTATCACGGCCTATATGTAGAAAAGCCACATATAGGAGATAAGATCAATGATGTAAATAAAGAGCATATAAAAAACACAGTTGAGATCATGTATAGAAGTGAAATAGCATTTTTAATGTTTTATTACTTAATTATATTTATAAGGAGATAAGTTAAGATGAAGAAATTATACGGAATAGGAACTGGTCCGGGGGCAGCAGATTTATTAACCCTAAGAGCAGTAAATGTAATCAAGGATGCAAAGGTAATATTTGCACCTAACAATAAGGGAAAAAACATGGCACTAGATACAGTTGAGGAATACATAGGGGATAAAAAAGTTGTTCTTATAGATTTCCCAATGGGGAGTGTAGAAGCAGAGGACTATATCAATGCTGCTAATATCATCCATGAGGAGATTCCAGAAGGAGAATATGGTGCTTTTCTTACAATTGGGGATTCAATGATCTATAGTACTTTTATCTATATTATGGATTTATTAAATCAAAGGGATATAGAGATTGAGGTAGTACCAGGTATTCCATCCTTTGTAGCTGCAGCAGCTGCTAGTAAGGTACCCCTAACTGTAAAGGGAGATAATTTTTTACTAATTGATGAATTCGATAATTCATTATTAGATAAGGCTGATTCATTTGCATTGCTTAAAACCCTTGGGGCAAAGGAAGATACATTAGATGAATTGGAGAGGAATGATTTTTCTTATAAGTATGTTAAAAGAGTAAGTTTAGAGAATGAAGAGATTCTGGAAAATAAGGAAGAAATTATTCAAGACAGGGATTATATATCCTTAATACTAGGTAGAAGAAAGGGAGAAAAATAAAGTGAAAATGAAAAGAATGGTTTTATTATTATTGAGTTTAGTAATAGTAGCAGGAATGTTTACAGCTTGTAGCAGCCCAAAGGTAGAAGATGTAGATACACCGCTAGTTGAAGATAATAAGCAAAATGACGATGTTACTGAGTCCATAACTGAATTTGGCGTAACTATAAATGAAGATACAGTAAGCTTTATAGATGGTAGAGGACAAGAAGTTACCATAGATAAAAAACCCCAAAGAGCAGTAGTACTATATAATTCATTCTTGGAAGTTTGGATGGAAAACGGGGGTAGCGTTGTAGGTAAGTTAGAACCATCAGTAGGTCAAGATGAGATTGCAGGGGTAGAAGACGCTGAAATAGTTGGTAAACTAGGTGCAATTAGTGTGGAAAAAGTAATCTCTGTAGAACCAGATTTAATTATTGTAAATTCCACACAAAAAAGCCAATTAGAATTAATACCTTCCTTTGAAGGTGTAGGTATACCTGTTATAGCTATAGACTATGTTGGATTAGAAGATTATTTGACTATTACTAGATTATTTACTGCATTAAATGAAAGGGAAGATCTATTCAAATCAAATGCTTTAGATATTGTAGAGGAAATAGACAATATACTTTCAGTTATCCCAGAAGAAAAAGAACATAAGGTACTACTTATAATGGCAAGTGCAAAGTCTGTATCAGCTAGGGACTCTAGCTCATATGTAGGTATGATGCTTGAGGATTTAAATACTATAAATATAGCAGATAACTCAGATGGAGCATTAGGTACACAGAATTTTTCTATGGAAAAGATATTAGAAGAAGATCCTGACTTTATATTTGTTCAGACAACTGGTAGTGATATGGATGCTACACTAGACAGATTAAAAGAAGATGCTGAATCCAATCCAGCTTGGGCTTCATTATCAGCGGTTAAGAATGATAGGTATATAATTTTACCAAAGGATATGTACATGTTCAAAGCAAATCTTAGATATGCAGAGGCTTATGAGAATCTAGCAACTATAATATATCCAGAACTATTTCAATAGGAGTAGGAGAATTCCATGAATTCAAGAAAACAGAAAATCACGATTTTAGTGTTTTTTACTTTAAGTATTCTAACATTTTTAGTAAGTGTAGGTAATGGGGCAGTACAGATGAGTCCTGTAAAGATAATCAAGACTCTTCTATTTGATCAGGGCTCTACAAGCTATCAAATAATATGGAATGTAAGAATACCTAGAACCATAGTAGCTGCACTAGTAGGGATAAATCTCTCCCTAGCTGGTGTAGTGCTCCAAGGAATAATGAGAAATCCACTAGCAAGCCCTAGCACTATTGGTGTTTCAGCAGGTGCGGGGCTAGTAGGGCTGATTTTTCTAATATTGTTTCCACAGTATTATTATCTAGCACCAATCGGATCCTTTTTAGGAGCATTAGGAGCTACTATGCTAATCTATGGTTTGGCTTGGAATGGTGGTGTAATGCCTACAAGGATGATACTAGCAGGGGTAGCAGTATCATCTCTATTTGGTGCAGGAAACAACGCTTTGATGACCTTTTATCCAGATAGGGTATCAGGAGTTTTAAACTTTATGGTTGGTGGGCTAGCATCTATTACATGGGGAGATTTAAAGCTGATTTTACCCTATACAATTATATGCGGAACTATACTGATGTTTTTACCAACTAGGCTCAATGTTCTCATGCTTGGTGATGAGGTATCTACAGGACTTGGTTTAAATGTTGAAAAGACTAGATTTTTATTTATAATATTATCTTCATTTTTAGCAGGAAGCGCAGTTAGTGTAGTAGGTTTACTAGGCTTTGTCGGACTTATGGTACCCCATATTACCAGAATCCTAATAGGGTCAGATCACAAATATTTATTACCGGCATGTATCTTTACAGGGGCTATATTCGTAATGTTATGTGATACTGTTTCAAGAGTGATATTTCAGCCAACAGAAGTTCCAGTAGGGATAATCATATCAGCTATTGGAGCACCTTTTTTCCTATATCTTTTAAAAGGTAAGGGAGGTTTGTCCTATGGACATAAGAGGAAATAATATAGTAGTTAACTATGATGACAAGATTGTATTAAAAGGGGTTTCACTGGAAGTCAATAAAGGTGAGATAGTCACAGTTATTGGACCTAATGGATCTGGTAAATCCACATTAATTAAGGCAATTTGTAGATCCATAAAAATAGGTGATGGAGAAATAATCTTAGACGGGAAAAGTATAGACAATATACCAACTAAGGAAATAGCAAAAAAGCTAGCAGTTTTGCCACAGGTAAAATCAGTATCTAATGATTTGCTTGTTGAGTCCTTGGCATCTTACGGAAGGTTTCCTCATCTTGGATTTGGTAAACGATTAAGTAAGGCCGATAGGGATATAGTTGAGTGGGCTATGGAAAAGACAGGAACCTTAGCTTTAAGAGATAGGAACATCATGACACTATCAGGGGGAGAAAGACAGAGAGCATGGATAGCAATGGCCTTGGCACAGAAAACAGATATATTAGTCTTGGACGAGCCAACTACCTATCTAGATATATCATATCAAATGGAAGTTTTAGAGTTGGTCAAGGAGTTAAATGAAACTTTAGGAATTAGCATAGTCATGGTTCTTCATGATTTAAATCAAGCAATCAGATATTCAGATAGAATCTATGTTTTGAAAGATGGGGAAGTGTTTGATCATGGAGATCCATGTGAGGTTATAAATAGGGATTTGTTGAAGGATGTTTTTAATATTCAAGCGGATATATATGAAGATCTAAAGAATGAATGTCCATATATTATCCCCAATAAAATAGAGAGGTAGGCTGATAAAATGAAGCATGGTGGAGATTTGTTAACATACGAGGATCATTATGAGGGTGAATTAGTTTATTTCTCTAGTAATATTAACCCAATCGGTACACCGAATGGATTGAATGAAGTTTTTATAGATGGCTTTAATACCCTTGTAGCTTATCCAGATATCAAATACAGGAACTTAAAATCTGCGGTATCCAAATATCTAAACTGTAAAGATGAAAATGTTCTAGTGGGAAATGGGGCAGTGGAGATAATAAATAACTTTACAATTGCAGCTAAAAGAGTAGTAGTTATGACTCCTGCATTTTCAGAATATGAAGAGAGAGCTAAGATTCATGGCAAAGAAATTAAAAATATTCCATATGGAGAAGACTTTTCTATAGATATAGAGTCATTTAAAGATTTAGAGGAGGATGAATTACTAATATTAGGTAATCCAAATAACCCTACAGGTTTACGTATACCTGAAAAGGAACTATTAGAGATATATGGAATCGTAAAGAAAAAAAAGGCATTCTTACTTTTAGATGAGGCCTTCTTTGAATTCTGTCCAGAGGATTATGATAGTATAGAACTTTTTAAGGACGATGGATATAAAAATGTAGCAATCATAAGGGCAGCTACTAAATTCTTTGCACTACCGGGTATAAGATTGGGATATTGTTGCACTTCTACTGAAAAGGCTAAGGAAATATCAGAAATAGAGCTGCCTTGGAGAGTTAACTCATTAGCTGACATAGCTGGACAATTTATATTTAATGATGCTGAATATATCAAAGATAGTAAAGAGTACATAGATAAGGAAAGACGCTATCTGTTACAAGAATTATCTAAAATAGATGGGATACATGTTTATAATTCCCATACTAACTATATTCTTATAAAACTACTAGAACACAATGAAGATTATGCTTTTGAACATTTCTTACAATATGGCTTAGTAATCAGAAAATGCTCCAGTTTTGTTGAACTAGGGGATAATCATATTAGGGTAGCTATTAAGGATAGGGAGAATAATGAAAGGCTATTAGATGCCTTTAAGGAAAATAGGTAATGTGGAGGAGAAAAATGAAAAAAGGAATAATAGTTACCAGTTTTGGTACATCAAATAGAGAGACAATGGAACTTTGCATAGAGTCAATAGAAAATAGAATCAAAGAAAGATATACAGATTATTTAGTTACAAGGGCCTTTACTTCAAGAATGGTCATCCACAAATTAAAGAAAAGGGATGATTACCCAGTAGATACTCCAACAGAGGCATTAGAAAGAATGAAAAGAAATGGAGTAAAAGAAATCTATATTCAACCACTTCTTATTATTGAAGGGCATGAATACGAGAAGATATTAAGAGAAGTCAATGATTTTGTAAAAGAAAATCCTGAATATAAAGTAAGAGTTGCTAAACCATTATTATCCCATGATATGGATTATGAAAAGGTGCTTAATGGATTAGGAATAGCTAATAAAGACCAGGCGGTTGTTTTTATGGGCCATGGCTCAGACCATAGTACTGATATATCCTATAAAAAATTAGAGGATACAATAAGAAAAGCCGGATATGAAAATGTATTTATAGGAACGGTTGAAGGTGAAATAAGCATAGATGACGTTGTAGAAAAACTAAAAGAAAAATCAATCAAGAAAGTATTATTAAAACCATTTATGTTAGTGGCTGGGGTACATGCTTTGGAAGACATGGCATCAGATAGCGATGATTCATGGAAGAGTATATTAGAGAAAAATGACATAGATGTAGACCTTCAGATAGTAGGTTTAGGACAGGTAAAGGAGATTCAAGATATATTTATAGAACATCTAGATGAGATAAGAGGTGACGAAAATGTATATTAAAAATCCAATGGAAATTGAAAATAAAAGTATGGATATTATTGATGAAATCATGGGAGATACTACTTTTAACGAAGAAGAGATGGTCATAGCTAAAAGGATGATTCATACAACGGGAGACTTTGATTACAGAAAGATAATAGTTTTTAAGAATGAATTTATCCATGAAGCAAAGGGGACTATCTTAAGCGGTACAAAGATTTTCACAGATACCAAGATGGCCTACATGGGAGTAAATAAGCCTGCCCTTGCAAAGGCAAACTGTGAGTTAAAATGTTTCATAGATGACGAAAGAGTATTCAAAATGTCCAAGGAATTAGGAACTACTAGATCAGCATGTGCAGTGGATTTAGCAGTGGAAGAAGGAATTGATGCCTTTGTCATAGGAAATGCTCCTACAGCTCTATTTAGGATATTAGAGTTGGTGAAAGAGGGAAAAGTAAATCCTAAATTCGTAGTAGGTGTCCCAGTGGGATTTGTCGGTGCAGCTGAATCCAAAGAGTATCTAAGGGAATTTGATATACCATCCATATCCACAGTAGGCTATAAAGGTGGTAGCAATGTAGCTGCATCTATAATAAATGCCCTATTGTATATGGTAGTTGGAAGATGACTTTAGATCTATATGTAATAAAAGATGGAAAAAATCTCAGATGTGGTTATACTACTGGAAGCTGTGCAACAGCTGCTGCAAAGGCTGCTGTGACAATGCTGGAAACTGGTAATATTGTAAACTATATAGATATAGACACTCCAGCCAATGTTCCCCTTAAATTAGAAGTTCATAATCCACAAATTGGGCAAGACTATGCAGCATGTTCAATTATAAAAGATGCAGGTGATGATCCTGATAATACAGATGGTATTCAAATATATGCCAAGGTTAGCAGAAGAGAAGATAGCCAAATAATTATAGATGGTGGAGAAGGTATCGGAAGAATCACTAGAAAAGGACTATTTGGAGAAATTGGTCAAGCGGCCATTAACCCTGTACCTAGACAAATGATAAAAAAAGAAGTGAGAGAAGTAAGCCCTAAGGGTTATGATGTATTGATATATGCTCCAGAAGGAGAAGAAGTAGGCAAGAGAACCTTCAATGAAAACATAGGTATAAAAGGCGGCATATCAATTATAGGTAGCAAGGGCATAGTATACCCTATGAGTGAAGAAGCCTTATTAAAAACCATTTATATGGAAGTAGATATGATAGCAGTAGAATATGGCTTGGATCATATAGTTTTAGTTCCAGGGAATTATGGTGAGAAAATTTCTGAAAAGATAGGAATAGATAAACCTAGGGTGAAAGTGTCCAATTTTATAGGAGATAGCCTACTATATGTCTATAATAAGGGATTTAAATCAATAACTCTAATAGGTCATATAGGTAAGTTTTCAAAACTATCCATAGGTGTATTCAACACCCATAGCAAGATTTGTGATGGCAGGATGGAAGCATTTATCTATCATTTAGCTATGATGGATGCACCAAAGTCTTTGCTAGAAGAGGTAGATAATGCCATAACTGCTGAGGAAGGATTAAATATCTGTATAGAAGCCGGATATGGGCAAGTAGTTAAGGCTATGGAAAAAGGTGCAGAAAATAGGATTAGAAGATATTTAAAAGATGAAGACTTAAAAGTAAAAGTAATCATCTATTCCATGGAAAGGGGTGTTGATATATGTTAACAGTTGCAGGGGTAGGACCAGGCAATCCTAGATATTTAACTGTGGATGTAGTAGAGAAGATAAAGGAAGCTGATACTATTATAGCCTTTGGAAGAGTTGGTCATTCTATTAAAACCATTAGAGATGACTATATAGAAGTCAATCGTGTAGACCAAGTCATAGAGATTTTAGATAAAGATAGAGACACCCTTCTCCTTGCATCAGGTGACCCTAATTTCTTTGGAATAGTAGAGTTTCTAAAGAGAAAAGGTGTCAAAGTAGATAGAGTATTACCTGGCTTGTCCTCATTTCAATATATGATGAGCAAATTACAGATGTCGTGGCAAGAGTGCATCTTTGTATCCCTACACGGTAGAGACCATGATTTAAAGGATATATTAGATCACAAGCTGACTATAATGTTAATAGATAAAATCAATAGCCCATCCTATATATCTGAGGAGTTAGATAAACTAGGCATGAAAGGAAGAATGTATGTAGGATTTAACCTTTCTTATGATGATGAAAAGATAATAAGGGCAAATATTGGGGATGAAATAGAGGATTATTCTTCCTTAGGGGTGGTGGTTATTGAAAATGAAATGGCTTAAAGATGAGGATTTTATAAGAGGAAATATTCCAATGACTAAGTTCAATATAAGAGTCCTTACTATTGGATACCTTGGAATTAACCAAGGGGATAGATTATTAGATATAGGAGCAGGTACAGGGTCCATATCCATTGAAGCAAGCCTGCAAGGAGCAAAGGTCTGGGCTATTGAACGTGAAGAAGAAGGAGTTCAGCTTATTAAAGAAAACAATGATAGATTTGCTACAGATATAGATATTGTACAAGGCTTAGCCCCAGAGGATTTACCAGATATTAAATTCAATAAATGCTTTGTCGGTGGTAGCGGAGGCAAATTAAAGGAAATATTTCAATATCTAGAAGGACATTTAGAGGACAAGGGAGTACTTTGTGGGAATTTTATAACCTTAAATAATTTAAGTCAGTTTTTAACTCTTTTAAAAGAATACGGCTATAAGGATATAGAAACTCAGCTTATTCAAAGTGCTTATATGGATAAAATAGGATTATTAAAGGGTCAAAACCCTATTTATATAGTAAAAGGAGTGAAGTCAAATGGTTAGTTTTGTAGGTGCTGGACCGGGAGATGTTGATTTAATCACTATAAAAGGCAGAAGATTGTTAGAAGAAGCAGATGTAGTTATATATGCTGGAAGTTTAGTATCAGACAAACACTTAGGATTTTGTAAAGAAAATGCGGATTTACACAATAGTGCTTCCATGACCTTGGAAGAAGTGATTGAAGTAATAGAAACAAGTGTGGATAAAGGTTTAAAAGTTGTAAGACTGCATACAGGAGACCCAACTATATATGGAGCCATAAGAGAGCAAATGGACCTATTAGACGAAAAGGGTATCTCATATAAGGTGATTCCAGGAGTAAGCTCCTTTACAGCAGCTTGTGCATCTATAAAAAAAGAATTTACCTTACCAAATGTAAGTCAAACAGTAATCCTTACAAGGATAGAAGGAAGAACCCCTGTACCTGAAGGAGAGGACCTAGAAGATTTAGCAAGTCACAGAGCTTCCATGGCTATATTCTTATCAGTTCAGGAGATAGATAGAGTGGTGGAAAAATTAGCCAAAGGCTATGGCAGCTATGATATACCAGTAGCGGTAGTATATAAGGCAACTTGGGAAGATCAAGATATGGTATTTGGAACTTTAAGAGATATAGCTGAAAAAGTGAAGAGCAAAGGCATTAAAAAGATGGGCCAAATATTAGTTGGAAACTTCATAGAAGGAGCATATGAAAGATCTAAGCTTTATGATCCGACTTTTACCCATGAATTCAGAGAGGCAATAAAATGAAGTTAGCCTGTCTTTCCTTTACAGATAAAGGGAGATTGCTAGGGGAAAGACTTCTAGCCCTAGATAGTGATACTTATAAGATGGAGCATTTCCCTAACTCAGAAACTCCAGGTGGCATAAAGGAATTCTTAGAATCATCATGGAGTAAATATGATGGATTCATATTTATTTCAGCTACTGGTATTGCTGTTAGGATGTGCCAACCATATATAAAGTCTAAAGATATAGATCCAGCAATAGTGGTCATAGATGATGAGGGTAAGTTTTCTATATCACTCTTATCAGGACATCTAGGAGGGGCCAATGGGATAGCAAAATCCATAGGAGATTACCTTGAAGCTACTACAGTTATTACAACAGCATCAGATAATAGAGGTATAGAATCAATAGATATGTTCGCAAAGGAAAATGATTATTATATTGAGGATTTATCTACCGTAACTAGGATAGTTTCAATGATGGTCAACAATAAAAGAGTAGGTATCTATACTGAAGATGGAAATTTAATAAATTATCCAAATCTAATAAAGGTGGATGACTTAAATAATATTGCTCCATCAGTAGAAGGAATCATAATAGTAACATCAAGGGAGGATATAGGTCCCATAGATATTCCACATACGATCCTAAGGCCTAAGAACATAAATATAGGTATAGGATGTAGAAAGGGAAAAGAAGTGGAGATTGTTTTAGGAGCTATAGAATTAGCTTTAAATAATAGCAATCTTTCAAATAAGAGTATTAGAGCCATGGGAACAGTTGAAATAAAAAAAGATGAGGCCGGTATAATCAAAGCGGCAGAACACTACAATTGCCCCTTAGAGATATTCACAATAGAAGATATTTTACCACTGGAGGATATGTTTCAAAAATCCCAGTTTGTTAAGGATACCATAGGAGTGTATTCAGTATCAGAACCCTGTGCATATCTTTTAGGTGGCAAACCAATATTAGGGAAGTTTATACACAAAGGAGTTACTATATCAATCAATAAATAAAGGAGGAAAAAATGGCGAAATTATATGTAGTAGGAATCGGACCAGGTGGTCTTGAACATATGACTTATAAAGCAGTTGAAGTAATAAAAAATTCAGAAGTAATCGTAGGATATACCCCATATATAGATTATCTAGGTGATTTGGTTGATGGGAAAGAGCTTATCTCTACAGGTATGAGGGGGGAAGTAGAGAGATGCAAAGCAGCCATAGATATGGTTAGACAAGGTAAGGATACTTCCATTATCAGTACGGGAGATGCAGGCCTATACGGTATGGCAGGTCCAATACTGGAACTAGCTACTGATATAGAAGTGGAGATAATACCAGGAGTAACAGCGGCATTCTCAGCGGCAGCAGAGCTAGGTTCCCCTATCATGCATGATTATGCATCTATTAGTCTAAGTGATTTACTTACCCCGTGGGAAGTAATACTTAAAAGACTTCATATGGCAGCTGAGGGAGACTTTGTTATATCCCTATATAATCCAAAGTCCAAAGGCAGAAAGACTCATCTAGAAACAGCTATAGAAATCATCTTGAAATATAGAGACGGTTCCACACCAGTAGGTATTGTAAGGAATTCAGGAAGACCAGATACAAGTATCACCATCACAACTCTTTCGGAAATAGATTATGAATCCGTTGATATGTTATGTGTCCTAATTATCGGTAACTCAAACACATTTATTAGGGATAAGCAAATAATAACACCGAGAGGATACAATATAAAATGATATGGATCATAGGTGGAACTTCAGAAGCAAGAAAGTTAATAGAAAGATTAGGGGATTTTAATAATTATATCTTAACAATAGCCACTGAAGACGGGAAAGAATTCTTCGACACAGACAATCTATTTATTGGAAGATTAAGTAGAGATGAAATGGTAGACTTTGCAAAGGATAATCATATAGATATGATCGTAGATTTATCCCATCCATATGCAAAGATAGTTTCTGAAAATGCAAGATTTATAAGTGAAAAGCTGGGCATAGAATATATAAAATATGCCCGCAGAAGAGCAGTACATGGTGGGGATCATATATATTTAAACTCCTATGAAGAAACCTATGATTTTCTGTCAAATATTCAGGGGACAGTATTTTTTACAACAGGCTCAAAGAATATAAAGGACTTTGAAAAGGTTAGAGGAGACAATAGATTTATCTATAGAGTGCTGCCAGCCATCGAAAGCATAGAGCTTTGCAAGAAAAGTGATGTCCATATGAGGGACATAGTAGCTATCCTTGGACCATTTCCCAAAGAATTCAACAAGGCAATGCTAGCTGCTTATAATCCAGATTATTGTGTAATGAAAGATAGCGGTCATGCAGGAGGGACAGTAGAGAAGATTCAAGCTTGTAAAGAATTAGGTGTAAAACCAATAATCATAGGTAGAGATGAAGAAGAGGGCATCGCTGATTTAGAGACAATAGAGAAGATTATAAGAGGTAAATAAAAGTCTAAGTTTGTCATCCTGAACCTTAGTGAAGTTTCTTGAATGTGCAACAAACAGGGACGGTTCTTAATTATCGCACTTAATTGTCGAAAATGGCATATATAATAAGGAGTTGACTCAATTGAAAATAGCAATAGGAGTATGTGAGAAAATTAATGGAAGGTGTTCCTCCATGGGATGCTTTAAAGCATATAATAAGAAGGACAAGCACTTCTCAAGATATGAAGATATAGATACAGAGCTACAAGCATTCTTTTCATGCAATATATGTTCTTCAGAATCAAAAGAAAACATCACAACATTAGCCACAAGATTGAAGGATGCTGATGTTAAGATAATTCACCTTGGAGCATGTGCAGTGAAATGTAAGGCAGATAAATTATTAGAGATCAAAGAAGTATTTACATCTATGGATATGGAAGTTGTTGAAGGGACTCATTAAATTTATTTTAAGTGCCATTATTTACCTTGCCATAAAGTAAATAATGTTGATGAATTTAATTGTATGTTTTGTTATTGCCCACTGTATTTTTTTGATGAATGTGGTGGGAATTATAAAGACAAATCCGGTATCAAGGATTGCTCAGACTGTCTAATACCTAATTCCCCTAAAGGGTATGATTATATCAATCAAAAAATTATGGGAGCAAATCAAAAAAGAAGAGAGTTTAATGGTATCGATTAAAAATCGTATAAGACTGAAGAGATTGGAAGATAGCTTTTTGGATGAAAATTATTATTTAGTAATTCCAATAATTTCATTTGTGAATTTGATGAAAAACAACACTTTAATCAATACAGACTGATAACATTGAAAAGAGGATACCAGAATTCTATGTTTTCATTTGATTATAATTCTTATTATGACTTATCCAGTAAATCTATTGTTAACCCAGGGAAAAGTGGTTTTCATAAATTAAAAAGTAAGGACATTTTATTTCCTGAAGTTCTTAAAGGAGACAAACAAGATAATAGAATAAGACAGAGAGCATTTAGGGATTATCTTAAAGATATTGTTCCTGTTAAATTAGGATACAACCCTACAGTTAGAATAAGCTATAAGGTTACAAATAATAAGACTAAGGAATTTACAAATAAAGATTTAGAGGATGTAAAAGCATATTTATATAATATTGCTTTATTCAATAAAATAATTTTACACTATAATTAATTAACTTCTATACAAAAATTAATTTTTTTAATTAATAAATTTGTATAACAAAAAGTATGTAAGGGAGGGAATGCTGTATGTCAAGAAATATTTACCTTAATGAAGATATAGCTTTAATAAATAAAAAATTTGAAGCTTCTGATGATGTAACAATATTTAGATACATGGATTTTAGTAAATTTATGGACCTATTAGAAAATAAAAGTATTTATTTTTGTAGTTCAAAATATTTTGAGGATGATTATGAGGGTAAAATGCCAGAAGGGTTTTATAAAAATTGGCCAGAAGATATAACAAATGGTCATAAAGAAATATCAACTGAGTTTGAAAAGGTCTATAAAACTTATATTAGTTGTTGGAATGAAGCTAAGGGTGAGTCATATGCATTATGGAAAATATATACTAATCCAAATACAGGTGTTGCAATTAAATCAACAGTTGGAGATTTGAAGAAGGCATTAAATAATGATAGGATAAAAATATATAAAGTAAGATATATAGATTCATTTAGTAGTATTGATGAAGACTATGAGCCACCTTTTTACTTTAGGGAAACAGAAAGAGAACCCAATATATCAATTAATAAACGAATAAAAGAAGTTTATAAATTCAAATCTTATAAATATGAAGATGAAATAAGAGCAGTATATGTAGATATTTCAAAATCGAGAGGAAAAACTTTTGAGATTGATATAAATAAATTAATTAATGAAATATATATAAGTCCATTTGCTCCTGATTGGTTTGCTAAGTTAGTAGAAAAAATTAAAAGTAATAAGAATTACAATATTTTAGATAAACCTATATACAAATCACAAATTTTAATAAGAGGAAATAATGATTAGATTTATAATAAATAAAAAATTTATTGATAAAAGAAACATTTTAAACAAGCCTTATCTGAGGATAAAATCTAAGGTAACCTTGTTTAATTTACCTATAAATGAAGAATGCAGGAAAACAGAAGGTTTGGGGGATGGGGATTTGAAGAATTTGTTTGAGGAGGATATCTTGTTGTCACCATAAAATATAGTTCTTCAACAAGTAAATAAAGTTCTTCAAAGCAGGAGAAATTTTAGAATAAATTCTAAGAAATCTCCTGTTTTTTTAATCCCTTTTTCATTTCCCCTTAAGCATCAAGCTGTTGAAGTTCCTTGATTTCCTTCATCCTTAAACCTTATTTCCTAATTCTTATCCCTGTATAAATTCCTTGAAGAACTTTATTTTCATGATAAAATGGAAATGAGATGGATAGTGGGGTTGGGGGAATTGGGTTTTGAAGAACTTTATTTTCAGGTTACAATATGCAGATAGAGAAACTTTTGAGAAACACACATACAATAATGCTGATTTTATAAGGAATATCTATAAGCAGGAGGAGCTGCCGATAAAGTTTTAAGACAAAACCTTTATCCTGTTTCTCCAATCCTTACTTCCTTAAAACTTTCATCCTGCTTCTCCTTTTATTCAACTTCATGAAAATATTCATGAAAATAATATTGAAAAAGTTAGTGTTTAGATGTATATTATTAGTATAGAGATCATATATTAAAGGAGGATAGGAATGCAACAAGGAGTTTTGGTGGATAGTTTGGAAAGGAAGAATGCTTTTATGACTGATAATACAATTGAAAGTTTGAAACATATTATAGAAAAGTTCATATCTATATCTGATTTAAGCCGTGGCAAGGCTTCTAAAGTAATACAAGATGTGGTAAAAGATGAAAGTCAATATATTATTATAAAAAACAATAAGCCTGAAGCTGTGATACTCTCATTAAATGAATATATGCACCTTGTAGAAATTAAAGAAAAAATGAACGAGATGAAAGAAGATATTGAACTTATACGATTAGTAAATGAAAGAATGAAGAATTATGATATAGAAAATACCATGTCTCAAGATGAAATTTTGAAGAGATATAATATAAAAGAAGAAGAGATAGACGAATTAATTGATTTTGTGGAGCTTGAATGATGTGGGAAGTAAGATATATTGATGAAGCTTTAAAGGATTTGGATAAATTAGACGCATTCTTAAGAAAAATGGTTTTAGCTGGTATAAAAAAGGCTTCTCAAAATCCATTACCTCAAAGCGAAGGAGGATATGGAAAGCCTTTAGGGAATAAGAATGGCAATAACTTAGTAGGCTTTTTAAAAATAAAGTATAAAAAAATTGGAATTAGAGTAGTTTATTCATTAGTGAGAGACAAGCAAGTGATGAACATAATTGTTGTATCGAAACGAGAAGACGATACGTGCTATGAAGAAGCTGAAAAAAGAAAAAGGGAATATAAAGAAAAATTGTTTGAAGATTTGTTTCGAAGTATAAGTGATAGATAGGATGTTTAAGCAGGATTAGAGAGAAAGGATTTGTAGACAGGATTAAGGGTACAAGACAGGTTTTAGGACAAGGGGGAATAAGACAGGGTTAAGGATGAAGGAGTCAAGGTGCAAGGAATTATGCCTTGGCTTTTTTTCGTTAGGAAAGAGCTACTTTTTCAGCAAAAACAAAAAAATGGATATGGGAAATTATGGCACAACAAAATAACCTAATGAAATTAGATTATTTTTTGTATTCGTAGTGAAC
Source organism: Proteiniborus sp. DW1 (assembly GCF_900095305.1). Classification (NCBI taxonomy): domain Bacteria; kingdom Bacillati; phylum Bacillota; class Clostridia; order Eubacteriales; genus Proteiniborus; species Proteiniborus sp. DW1. The sequence continues at coordinate 99,387 of NZ_FMDO01000028.1, forward strand.
ACCACGAATACCAGTATAAGATTTTGGGGTCATAGTACCGTCACAAACTTGGCAATCAGGTTGTGGTGGAATAGATGGATCGAGTCCATCAAACATATTATCTTCTTCTAGTTGCTGTACAATGAAACGAGGAACCCAAAGAGAATATCCACCCTTTTCAGTTGCTAGGTATAACATTTTCATTAGGCTTTCATCATTAGGAAATATCAATTTCGTTTTTGTAACCTTTCTAAACTGGCTATGTAGGCTTTCTATGACATTTGTAGTGTACATAATTTTGCGGATATAATCTGGGAATGTTAAGAAAGTTATTAGATTATCCCAGTTATCTTCCCAGCTCTTAATTGCATTAGGATACTTATGTCCCCACTTTTCTTTAATACTTGCCAAATTTTCCAATGCTTCATCAGCACCAACATAAGACTCTATAAGCATTTCACGATAAGCCTCATGAGCTTGGCGATGAAGATAATATTTTTTACGAAGAACACATTGAGGTTCTTCTAAGCATCCGTTACAGACATATGGAGGTTCAAAGAGTTTGTAACAGGGTTATTCCTGGTAGTCTTCGTATGGTTCGTTGCAAAGGTTGCATAAAGAACAACGTCTAGTGCAATTTGGCTTGCCACTGCAAAGATAGCGCTTTTGACAATCATAGCGTTTCACACATCTATTGTGAGGGCGATATGGTGCATATTTGTTGCTGGTTACAGAACGAGAAAGAATTTCTCTTGAGATAGTTGAAGAGCTTTTATCAAGCTTCAAGGCGATTTGTTTGATAAGAATCAGTTAAATGATTGTTTTTGGCCATGACAAATTTCTTCACTTTTTAAATTGCGCAAGACACATGTGGTAGTAGTTACCATACATGTATTATTGTCAAAAAAGTGAGGTTTGTCAGACTAAATGCAACCACTTTGATTCAATAAGGTTGCATTTAACTTGTCAATTGACCTTTAAAATTGCCTAACTAAAGTTAATTAATTTCGATACTTACTTCTAAAATTGCTTATACTATATAACAACATAGGAGTGGTATTTTGGATATTAAGTATAAAATTGCTATTACATTTGTTATATTATTAACTTTAACTATTATATTATATATACATTATGCTCCAGTTAATTTTGATGCAGGATCTTGTTCTGGGGGATATAAGAAATGGATACTTAATAAATTTTCTTCTCAATTAGTTAATATGTTTATGGAAGAAAGAGGTCTTTCTACTAATTTAGAATATGAAATTATTGATAATCACGACAATGAAGATGAGCAAGTTACCTGGGATGGTAGAATAATTTATATTACATTAAGAATTAAAATAGACGATAATATCTGTATTGTAAATTATGAAGGTAAAAGATATTGGATAGAAAGATATAAGTGGAAAATTAGTAGTATAAACTTATTATAATAATAAGACGTTCTTCTTTATTAATAACTGAAGTAGCTAACTGTTACTGGCAAGTGTTTTTGGAGAAATTTTGGCAAATAATTTTACTGAATTTTTCCCAGTTGGATATTAAAATAATGACTTTCTGTGTTCTAGTCTATAACTCTTGCCAGACATGCTAAAAAGCTCACATCTATACGTAATCCCTGTTGTTAAAGCAGGGTTGCCTAATAGTTCTGTCCAGTCTTCTAAGCCTTTATTGGATGTGATAATAATTGAAGCTTGCTCATGAAGTACTGATATTAACTGAAAAAACAGATTTGCTTCTTCTCTTGTTATTAGAAGGTAACCAAGTTCATCTATTATGACAAGGCTAGAAGATAGTATTCTATTCATTTTTCCTTTGCTTTTCCTTGATATTTCTTGTGTTTTTAGTACGTGCATCAGATTATCTATTGTGACAAAGCTAACCTTATACCCTTGTTCTACTGCTTTATATCCTAATGAAATTGATAAATGAGTTTTTCTTACACCTGGAGGGCCTAGGAAGATAAGGTATTATTGTATTAAGCTGGAAAATACTCTCCGTTTTTGTTTGCCAAAATTTCTCCCTTTTATTATACCAGTCACATATGCTCTTTTTTTCAGTTTTATAAAATACTAATTATGCAATTTCCTCGATTAATTATTTAAATGATTTTATATTGCATTATAAAATTTTTAGAGCTTTTTACAAGTTTCTACATTGTTTTTTGTATTTTTATGATAATATTTACTAAGAATAGATATATTTACCAAAATAGAAAAGAGGGGTTACAAAATATTTAGTTTAATTTTAATGTAGTTTTATATTCTTTTTTAGTGGGTAAGGCTTTTTAAGCAATACAAGTATTCAAAACTCAAGGGTTGTTAGAAACTTCTATTAAGATTTTTGACAATACCAAATTAAGTAAGGAGGATAATTTATGAAAAAGCGATTAATAACGGTTACTTTAGTGTTACTAGGTATTTTAACATCACTTGTTTCAGCTCAAGCTCAATCTATTGAAGAACAAGTTGATATAATGGGTAATGCAGTAAGTGATATTGAATTTCATTATCTAACTGAGAAGACTTTAGAACAAGGTGTTTATAATGCTGAATTAAATCGGATGGAATACATTGTGGAATCATTTGATGAAGCTACAGTTTTTGGAAGTGCAAATGACATAAAGGTTATAAGAACAGTGTATGCATATTACCCTCTCAATGACCGACAACACAAAGTTGATGTGATACACGTAAAGCGACAAGGTAATGAAACATGGGAAGAAACAATTAGAAGTTACAATGAATCTCATAGCTTTTCTAAGGAATATACTTCTAGCTATAGGTCTGGTGAATACGGATACTATGAATATGATTATGTTTGTTCAAAATGTAAACACAGAAAAAAAGGTGGAGTGGATAAAATTTATATTGGCCCTGGGACGGGATTACCATTACCATACAATCAAAAATTACAATATTAAATGAATGTTGAGGAGGCAAAAACAATGTTGACAAGTAAAAGTAATAGAAATCTAAAATTAAGGTTAATATCACTCTTGTTAATTTTAATAGCGTTATTTTCAATATTCAGTTATAATGCTTACGCTAAAAGTAGAGCAAATGTTGATATGGAAGATAATTATAGCTTTGCAAAAAGTCTCTTAAATAAAGATGGCGTTAGTGGCAATATTAGTGAAGGTTTACTGCCACAAAGGAGGATAGATCTATTAGATGTTAATTCAGAAGTTGTAGCTGAATATATAGAGTTTCAAAATGAATCGGGAGAATATGCAGGATATATAATTACAGATGTTTATAGTGGTCATATCTACGATTACAGCAATGAAGGGAATTTGTTTGAGGGACTTTTAATCAAATCCGGATTGACATATGATGATGTTTTGGCAGGAAAGGTTTATTTTGTAAATCCTTTTGAAATTTATGTTGAACTAGCTGATGGAAGAATTATTGACTTAATGCCACAAAGTGGTATTTATTCTTCAGAAATTACCAGAAGTCAATTAGAGCAAACTTTTTCTTTACGACAAGTTGAATATAAGTCTCCTATTGAACCTGAACTAAAGAGTTTAGAAATCCCAAATACAACTATTGAACCTGAGCTAAAGAGTGTAGAAGTTCCAAATACAACACTTATGCGCAGCACCTCTTTTACACCATGTGTTACATCAGATTTTGATAATTTAAAAATTACTGATGCAAATGGAAGAAGAGTGTATCCGCATGATCATTGTGCGCCAACAGCTGCAACCACAATAATGAAATACTTTAAACATCTAGGAGAATCGAATCTTTCGAGTTCATACAGCAATAATGATGTTTTTGCAAAATTTTATATTGCTATGGACACTAATGGAGGTGCAAGTGGTACAAGAGATGAAGGTACTGCGCGTTCTAAAATTGCACCTTCATACACAAAAGTTGGAAAAGATCTAGGAGCGAAACCTAAGAAATCTTCCAAACTTTCGGGGACATCATCCAATACGATGATTAGTGCGTTAAATGGAGGAAAACTTTTGCATGTTTCTGTGGATAAGTTGGGCTCATCTAGAGGAGGACACTCAATTGCTGTTGTATCTTACTCTAATGGTTATTTTAAGATAGCAGATGGGTGGAATGCTTATTTTAGGAATGTTTCTTATTCTGATATGTCTGTTAAACAGGTTGTAGGAATCAACTATTAATTTAGACATGTGGTTATTATAAAGAAGCGACCAAGACTAAAAGTCTAAGTCGCTTTTTTAATCTCAAGAAAGGAGAAAAAGATGGCAGAAACGAAGAAAAAAGTAAAACTATCTATCGAAGAAAGTAAGAACCTATTTGACGCTTACAATTAGTAAAAAGAGACTTATAAACTAAAGGTAATGGATACATTTGGCATACTACAGGGACAGGAAACTTAGACTTAATAGGCTTAAGTTCCTTGCATCAGATAGCATTATGCAAAACAACAGACATTCTCGGGACAAATCAAAATATCCTTCAGCATATAATGCATACAAAATACCTGATGGATATGATAAAATATAAGAGTTAACTAATGGAGGAAATAGTCAAGAGCCAGACCCATCAGATGACTACAATGATAATGATAAAAGAATTGGATATATCTAAAATAGATAGTATAATGAAAATTTGGCTTGAAGCAAATATTACTACACATGGTTTTATTTCTAAAGATTATTGGAAATCAAACTATGATTTTGTAAAGAAGATTTTGCCAGAATCTACTGTTTATGTATATGAGGAAGATGATGAAACTAAGGAAACTGAATATTCAATGGTGTGGGAACAATGATAAAGTTAAACTATATTGATAAGGCATATTCTTTAGGTTCATCTTAAATAATGGAGGTAAACTAAATATGAGATGGAGTAAGTTGAAGAAACAATTAGAGGATTTTACTTGCCCATGCTTAAAGGGAAAGGTAGAATTTTGGATTACCAATTATAGAAAGGCTCATGACCAGATGGGAAGGGCATATATAACGGTAAACGGAAAAGAAGTTGTAAATATGTGCACTATAAAGAAGGAAATTGAAGTATATAAAGTAGAAAAAGAATTAAAGAAAAGTAAAAATATTTGTTTTTATCAAGATGATTTTATGAGAGATAGAATATATGAGTTACTAAGAAAGGAAGGCTTTTCTGAAGATATATTACCTCAAATAGCTAAAAATAGAAATATCAATGATATAGCTCATAAAAAAGTAAAGGAACAAGATATTTTTGCACAATATGATTTTCTTGAGGCTGTAGAAAGATTTTTAAACTCTCCTATTGAAGAATCATTGAAATCTGATAATTTTATTGTTAAAACATTGGCATTAATTGATAGAAGAGTCGGGAAGAGAACCTTAAATACCCTTAAAGAATCTATAAAAGACGAAGGTGAACTTGTAAGATACTTTTATAGATTAAGATGCGAAGCAGAGCAAATATAACAATGTGTTAAGAGATAATAATGTGGTGTTAGTACAGTTTTGTAGATACTATAATTCGAACAAGTTAGGGAACCTTTAATGAGGAGAATAAGTCAGTATCTTTAAAGATTTTAGGAGTTTGGCAGGGAATTTATTTAGAAAATAAAAGAGGTTTGTTCTGCCAAATAAAATTTTACAACAAAAAATAGAGTGTTGCATTCATCAGGAACATCTATGGGTAATTCTATAAATGTTCCTTTTTTAGACTCTTTATCAATAATTAAGGGGGCTTAACCTCAAAAGATACTGCTTTAATATTCTTGTTAAATCCTTTAAAAGAATAAGAAATTATATAGAACAGATTAATTATATAGTTAAAAGATGATGAAGAATATTTCTAATATGAAGAATGTTTTTATAACAAATTTTGCTAAAATGAGATTATATTACAAATATTTTAAATATTAAGAAATATTAAGGGTTTCTAATGAAATATATAGTGCTTAAGGAACAAGAGCATCTGATTAATTTAGCTGATGGGACTGTCTTTATAAAATTTTAAAAATGAAGGGATAATAGACAATAAAAAGTCAAAGTTTGACAAACATAGAGAATAGACGACAATATTAATAACAGTACTAATAAACAATACTTGTAAAATACTCTAAGTTCATTAAAAGTAGTATATATATGGAAAAGTCAGACAAAATATGATAATATATTTTTATGGAAGGTGGAAGGGTCATGGATAGTAGAATAGAAGGAACTAAAAAGGCTGAAATAAATATGCGCTTTTCTGAATTTGAGATGCCTCCAATGCAGGATGTATTATTAGTAGGGAAAAGAGCACCCATAGGTCCTGAGGCTGCAAGAAGAATGGTAGATATACTCTCACCAGAGCAATATGAAATAATTAGGGTTGAACATGAATATATTGAGGCTATTGTTGTGAGAAGGTCTTTATTAAATATGCTATCAGAGGATAAACTTGTTTCTATAATTATGGAAGAAGGAGGGCGAATTGCTAACGAATCGATGATTATAAAAGCTCAAGTGAACATAACTCTAAATGTTAGCAAAACAATTGACTTATGATAAAGAAGGTTTATGATATTATAGAAAAAAATTTCATGAAGGTTGATGTATTAAATGGGATTAGAAGAATTCAAGGAATTTTTCATGAAAAAGATATTGAATGCTTTATTGCCTATGAGGATGAGAGATTGGTCGGCATAGTGACAAAAAAGGAACTGGTTGGGGCACACTCAAATAGAATAGTTGCTGATGTTATGTCAGATAAATATATATGTGTTGATCACTGTATGTACATATGGGAAATTAAAGAGATATTTGATTTGAATAAAGAGATTGATACTATTCTTGTTAAAAGCCAAGATAAGGTTATTGGGTATGTCACAAGAACAAATTTAAATATAGAATTAGGTAAGCATATTGATTGCCTCACAGGACTGTATAAAAGGGAATACATATTTTATAATATTTTGAAGCTTGTAAAAAGCGGTAAGTACGCAACAATAATGTTTATAGATTTGAATAATTTTGGTTGCATAGATAAAGAATATGGTCATATCGTTGGAGATGAAATACTAAAAAGTGTGGCTAATATCTTAGAAAATAATCTTGAGGCAAACTCTTACCTATGTAGGTATGCAGGAGATGAGTTCGCAATAGTGACTCCGTATTGTATAGAAGATAGCAAACGAATTGCTGAGAAGATAATAAAATCTATAGAATCATACTCATATCTAAATAACATATCAGTCTCAGCATCATTGGGAATTACAGGATATAGGATGCAAAATAATAAAATTAGAGATGTTTCGGAGTTAGTAAATAAATTGGTGAATATTGCGAGTTTAGCATCCACAAAAGCAAAAAAAAATATTAACAATTCTATTATAGTTGAAAATATGAACATAGATGAAATTGCCTAAATAAAAAAGTTAAGTAGTAGACTAACACCTTAACCGTACTTAACTTTTTTATTCATTAGAACATTTTACCACGTTCTTCAAGTTTTAAGTAGATTTCTGTATTAGAAACTGATTTATGCCAGACCACTATTGCAATTCCTTTATGTCCATACCTACATACTAACATCATGTTATGCTATGCCTGGGACAGACTAAAGGAAAAAGACATTATTTCAGTAGACAATATTGAGGGAAATGACTTACTCCATCTCTTTTCAAGAGTTATGATAAGTGGACTGAATTATCTTGTAAAAAGAGGACTTGACAGAAGATACCTATGTGTTAATGATGATATCAGTTTTATAAGAGGAAAAATAGATTTCAATAATTCTATAAAGACATTGCAATGGTTTAAGGGGAGAATGTCCTGTGAATATGATGATTTAAGTCATAATGTTTTGCAAAATCAAATAATAAAGACTACTATAGAGCAATTAGTTAAGTATAAAGGATTAAATGATGAACTAAAAGATGGTTTATTAAACGTATATAAATACTTTAGAGACATTGACACTATAAAACTTAATAAGAGGGTTTTTAAAGAGGTTCAAATAAATAGGAACAATCAATATTACGATTTTTTGATAAAAATATGCGAAACTATTTATGATAATTTATTAATAGATGAAAATACAGGTCAATCAAAATTCAAAGAATTTGAAAGAGACCCTAAGCAGATGCCTTACTTATTTGAAAACTTTGTTCGTAATTTTTATAAAAGAGAGCTAAAGGGCTGTAAGGTCTATAGAGAAAATATAAACTGGGATACTGATGATGACAATATTTTTAGCGAATATTTGCCCCAGATGCAGACGGATATTTCTATAGAAACAGATAAGAAAAAAATAATTATCGATACAAAATTTTATAAGGATGCATTTACTTATTATATGAATTCCAAAAAGTTAATTTCAAGTAATTTATATCAACTTTTTGCTTATCTAAAAAATGTTGAGGCAAAAGGTGGATTAAATACTAAGGCTGAAGGAATACTAGTTTATCCTATGGTCAATCAGCAGATAGACTATGACTATTTAATTCAAGGGCATAAGGTTATGATTAGAACAGTAGATTTAAACCAAGAATGGAGACTAATACATAAAAGACTTATAGATATAGTTGTTGATGAAAGAAGCTAAATGTAGAAAATAATAGAAAGGATCTAGATTAGGGTAATTTGTATTATAACAATTAGGAACTAACTAAATAAGAATAGACAATTTTTAGACAGAAGGAGCAAAGAACATGATTAAAAGGTCAATAAAAACATTTGTGTTGATATTTGTGTTAAGTGTAAGTTCACTTACTACAGGATGTAATAATGAAAATAAAGGTAAGGTAGCAGGGCTAACGAAGCAAATAGAAGAATTGAAAAGAGAAAATAGCAGGATAAAAGAAGAGCTAGAGAATTTGAAAAATGAGAGAGAAGCGACTTTAGGCATAGAAGTAGAGAAGGTCATAGGTAAAGATGGGGAAAGTACAGATGAGGTTGGGACAAACATGAGCATTAAAGAAGTAAGGCTAGATGAAACTATATTGATTGAAGATTTTGCTGAACTAACTATTAAAAAAGTTGAATTTACTAAAAGAGTAAATCCCCCAAATCCTGATTCATATTATTCATATTATCAAGTAAAAGAAGAGGGGCTAACATTTTTGCATGTAATTACTGAGGTTAAGAACTTACAGGCACAGTCCGTTGGAGCAGATAAGTTTTTGGATATTGAAGCTAAATATAATAGCAAGTATATTTATAATGGATTTTCTACTATTGAAGAATCAGGTGGAGGAGACTTTAATTATACTAGTATTACAGGAATTGATCCATTAAAGAAAGGAAAGATACATTTCCTCATAGAAGTCCCTATAGAAGTAGAAACCGAGGCTAACCCATTAGAATTAAAAGTAAATATTAATGGAAAAAGTTATTCATACAAAGTTAGGTAAAAGTGTTGATTTTTTAAGTTGCTAAATAATATTAGAAGTTTAATAAGATGAAGATATGGTTATTTCCAAAATTCTCAGAGGGACAGAAAAATGACTATTATATAAATCTCTTTAAGTCATGGGCAGGTCGTCAAATGAGCAGAGGCAAAGCAAAAAAATATGCTGAAGACTATGATTATGAAAAGTATAAGCAATATAGTTAGAAAAATAAGTTTGTATAATTAAAGCTAAACCCACCTAATTAGGTGGGCTTAGTAACTTTACTTAGTTATAGGGAATTACCTATATTCCTTCATCTTTTAGCACATTAACTATTTCATCTTTATCAACTTTCTTGATTCCAAAATAGTATGCTAGATAGATACTCATAAAAATTATTGCAATATAGATAGCTATGACTCTAAAATCTAAAAACATAAGTATATCTTTAACACTGAATACAGTACTTAATTTTGCAAAACCAATTATAATAATTAGAGATAGAGGTATTGAGAATAGGAATGGATAAATACAATAATAGATTCCTTCCAAGTTCAACATTTTCTTTAAGGTATTTTTGTTAATTCCAATAGATTTTAACATAGCAAATTCTCGTCTTCTATTTCTCAAATTATTATTTATGCTGGAATATGCATTAGATACGCCTATAATACCTAAGAAAAAGACAATAGAAAAAGTAATTAAGTACAAGGTTCTATTTTGTATTTCCTCTTGTGCTATATCATCTAATATGTTCCATATATAATAATCCTCTTCTGGTAAATAATATTTGCTAATATCGTTAACTTTTTTCTTTACTTCTTCAATGTTTTCCTCATCCACTAATAATCTTATACGTTCTGAATGAGCATAGTCTCCTGGCAAGTCAAAATCCTCCATCAAAGAGTTTAACATTTCTTTAGGTACAAACAGATAAATATTATAGTTCATCAAATAAAGATCTTTTATTGGTTTTTTACTGGATTTCAGTCCTATATCAATATTGAAGCTGTACCCTTCTCCATTAGCCAGTTCATTTAAAGATAGACTATTCACTTTATTGTTTAAAAATGGAATAAAATTAGCTCTAGCTAGAGGTTGGTTAGGATTTTCTTTAACTAAATTTAAAAGTACAGCTTTAGGCTTATCTTTTCTATAATAATCAGATGGTTCATCGCCTTGAGATTTAACAAAATTATCAAAGCTATTACTATCAAGACCTATTAACACAGTGTTGATCTCATATCCATCATCTAGTTTTTTATAATACTCGTTTGTACTGTCATTAAATCCACCAACATTATTAAACTCATCTGATACGTATTCTGGCTTGACTTTAGAATATATATATGTAGACTTGTAAACTATACTTTCCTTAACTTCAGGTATTGCTGTGATTTCTTTAATCATGTTTTCATTAGCTAATTCAGCAGTATACAAACCGACATTCATTGTATAATAATCCTCAATAGTATTCAAAGCACGACTTGCCTTGTTGACACTTACACCTGTCATGAAAGTAACCATTATGATAAAACTGATACATATAGATACTATTGTAGTTCTAAAGCTTTTTTTGTTTCCATTCAATGAGTCTCTAGCTAAACTAGATACTATATTTTTAGGGTTATAATTTTCTTTTTTCTTATTAAAGTGTTTATAATCTAGCCCGCCTTGCCTAATTGCTTCAATAGGCATTATTTTGCTGAGTCTTCTTGCAGGCTTGTAGATTGAAAACAATATAGCTATAAAAGCTAAGACTATAATTATTCCAATGATTATTGGTGAAGTCTTAAAGACCATTTTAAAAATATCCCCATCTATGTCTACATTGGAACTCTTTACTACGCTAGTTATTTTATCAGTCAAAAGGTAGCAGAATAAATGTCCCAGGATGACACCGGATATTATGGGTGCTATGGAGAGAAAAACAGCTTCTAGTCTAACAGTTTTTCTAACCTGCTTTGGTGTAGCCCCTACACTCTTTAGTATACCCAACTGTTTTAATCTATTGTTAGACCAGACAGTAAACACATTGTAGATTATAATTACAAATAGAAGCATAGCGAGCAATATAAATAAGATAAACCCAATGATATCTAAAGGTATTTTTTCTACTAATTCAGCAGAAGGTGGTAAAATACCATGCAATTTTAAATAAGCAGTGTTATATGTTGTTTTATATAAGTATTCGCTATGCACATCTTCTCCTGAATCAAAACCTAGAGTTTCGCCTATTGTAGGTAAATCCTTATATATTGTTCTAGGGTTTTTCATACGCAAAAATGGAGTCAGTCTAATACTGTCATCTATCAAGTCAATATCTAGAAAACCGAAGAAAGTATAAGATGGCTCGTAAGACTTGATTTTGCCAGATACTATTCCTACAATAGTATACTCTTTTTCTTTCTCTCTAGTAAAAGATTCTCCATCTTGCAATAAATCAAAAGGACCTAATTGTCTACCATTTTTATGTCTGTGCCCAAGTTCTACTTTTATTTTATCTCCTATCTTATATTCAGGATTTTCTCTCATAAAGTTTGCCATTACCACTATTTCATCTGTTTTTTCAGGGAGTCTTCCATCCATTAAGGTGTTTTTTGTTGGCATATTAGCTAAGTAGTTATTATCCATGTATGAAATACTTATATATGGCCTTTCTAGATTGATTTTTCCGCTAATAAACTCTGTCATGAAATAGATCTGATCTACTTTTTGATTTTCTCTTAAATATGGAATTTGAGATTTATTTATATAGGCTTTAAAGTAGCCATGATAGTTTCCGTTTCTTAGTACTGCGCTTTTAAGCTGATGATCCCAAAGCATATATGACATTAGTACTACAGTACTTAATAATATAGTTCCTACAGTTATTGCAATCAGTATAGATAGGGTATTTTTCTTATTTCTTTTTAAGTGATTTAAGGTATACTCTGTGAGAATGTTCATTGGTGAATCACCTCATCAGAGACTATTCTGCCATCTTCCATAGTTATTATTCTATCTGTTTCTAGAGCCATTTTTTCATCATGGGTTATTAGCAGTATAGTTTGCTTATATTTTTGGTTTGATACTTTTAATAGTTCTACAATATCCATGGAGTTTTTTCTGTCTAAGTTTCCAGTAGGCTCGTCAGCTAGTATAATTGCTGGACGGTAGATTAAGGCCCTACCAATAGCTACCCTTTGTTGTTGTCCTCCAGAAAGCTGTCCTGGGTAATGCATTAGTCTATTACCTAAACCTAACATATTAACTATTTCATTAAAGTGGTCCATATCAGGAGTTCTTCCATCTAACAATAAGGGAAGTAAAATATTTTTCTTTACATCAATTGTTGGAATCAGGTTGTAGAACTGATATATCAGACCTACTTTTCTTCTTCTAAATAGAGCTAATTCATTTTCTTTTAAGGTTGATATCTCTCTATCTTCTATAAAGACCTTTCCTGATGTTGGTCTATCAACTCCACCTAGAATATGTAACAAAGTTGATTTACCAGAGCCGCTGGCTCCGACTATAGAGACGAATTGGCCTTTATCAACAGAAAATGTCACATCATTAAGAGCTATAACCTTAGATTCACCTTCTCCATAAGATTTTATAAGACTTTCAGTTCTTAATATCTCCATTTTCATTCCTCCTTATGGTTATAAGTTTATAGCATAAATGTGACATTTAAGTGACATTTTATTAATTTTCACTATCCAAATAAATATCTATAGCCTTTGCTATAGCATTTACAATTATATCTTGATATTTTTCATCTACTAGTAATTCTGCTTCTTTCCTATTGGTTATAAACCCACATTCCACTAATATAGCAGGCACTCTAGCTTGATTTAAAACTACTAAGTCCTTCCTCTCTACTATTCCCTTATTAGTGGCACCAGTACTTGTCAGCAGGTGGTCTAGTACTAATTGAGCAAGTGCTTTGTTATCCCAATCATTAGTTTCATTTGCTTTATTAGGGCAATATAGAACCTGTATACCATTCGTAACATTATCATTGTCGAGAGCATTACAGTGAATACTAATAAATACCCTAGCTTTTTTTCTGTTGGCTATGTTAGCACGTGAGCTATTTTGAACATATTCATCGCTATCCCTAGTAAGAATGACTTTATAATTCATTGATTTTAGTTTCTGATATAGCTTTTTTGCTATCTCTAGATTTATATCTTTTTCGTAGATGTTGGTAATACTGGTTGCTCCAGGATCCCTTCCTCCATGTCCTGCATCTACTACAATGATATTATTAGGTTTTAAAATATTCCCTATTAGTGATATGAGAACATAAAAAGCAAATAAAGCACTTAAAATTATAATTATTGATAGAACTCTAGACCTCAATTTTTTTAATTTCATTTTGCTATCCCCTTTAGTTAGTTAATGAGTTTACTTTTATGAAGCTTTACATTTTACTAGAAGTTTGATTGTAGCTAATACTAACTTTTAGTTATATAATACAGATGAAAGACTATATTCAAGTGACATTAAAGTATTTTGTAAAATTTAACTCTGAATCTTGCTCCGCCTTCTTTTATGTTTTCGGCAATGATTTCACCATTATGCTGTTCAATAATAGTCCTTGCCATAGAGAGACCTATTCCTATACTATCTTTGCTGGCATTTTTTCCTTTAAAGAATCTTTTGAATATGTAAGGCAGTTCATTAGCCAAAAATCCACTTCCGTTATCTTCAATTCTTACCTCTGTAAAAATTGGATTCGATTGAATAAATATATTTATTTGTCCATTCACTTTTAAATGTTCAACAGAGTTTTTTATGATATTTAGAAATGCCTCACTTAGCCAATAGGCATCTCCTTTAATTTGTACACCTTTACCTTCTATATTTAAGGCAATATTCTTTTTACCTATTAAGGATATAATAGGTTCAACAGCTAAGTATATAGTATTTTTAATGTCTATGTTTTCTTTTTTAAGTTCTATTGCACCTGCATCTAGCTTTGACATAGTGAGCAAGGAATTAGTCAAGGCTTCAAGCCTTAATATTTGCTTCTTTAACCTTTGTATATATTCCATACTTTCTTCTTTAGAATCGCTATTCTCCATTAATTCAGACATTATATTAATAGAAGTAATTGGAGTTTTCAGCTGATGGGATATATCTGCTATATTATCTTTTAATGCTATCTTATCTTGTACAGCTTTTTCCTTTAGTTCTCTTAGGGCTATAATAGTTTTATATAATTCATCTGATAGAATGGAAAAGTCATCGTCTATTTGGAAGTTAAGAGAGTAATCCCCTTTGTTAATTCTTTCTAGATAATCTTTTAATTTTTCTATGTTTTTTATTTTATTTTTACGAGATGTATACATACTGATATAAAGCAATAAAGTAATAATAATCGAAAATAACAACCCTATATATACGACCTTATACTTACTTTTTACAAAAATAAAACTACTGTCGTTATATCCATATTTCTTTAGACTTTCTTTTCCGACGGAAGTATATTGACTATTTTCAGACTTAAGTTGAGCCATAGTCTTTATTTCTATATCTTTTGAATTTTCAGTTATGACCCCGATTACAGTAGCTAATTTTTCAAACAAGATTTTTTCGTAAATATTATATATTCCAATAGAAATGAAAAAGGACAATAGAAAAACAAACCCTAAAAGTATTATTTTGTACAATATATTTTTTGTAAAACTACTCATGTTCGTTCTCCATTCTATATCCAATTCCTCTGATAGTTTTTATCATTGTGGGCTTATTAGGAGAGTCTTCAATTTTTTCTCTCAGCCTTTTTATAGTAACAGTGAGGGTGTTGTCGTTTACAAAATCTCCTTCAATATCCCATAACTTGTCCAATAAAGTTTTTCTTGTTAATGTTTGATTCTGATTTTCCATGAATATTTCAAGTAGCTTATATTCTCTACCTGTTATATCAATCTCATCTTTGTCTTTAAAAACCTTAGTTTGAGATTTTACTAGTTTTAGGTTCTGACAAAATAGTATATCATCAAAGGCTGTGTCTCTTTTTACTCTTCTTAGTACTGTATTAATTCTTGATTCCAGTACAGAAAGTTTAAAGGGTTTAGTGATATAATCATCTGCTCCTAAATCTAATCCCTTAACTATTTCTTTTTCTTCATCTCTTACAGTCAAAAAGATTATGGGAGTTTTAGCTTTAAGTTTCACAAAAGATAGAAAATCATATCCAGTTCCATCTGGTAAATTTACATCTAATATAATCAAATCATAGACTAAACTAAACATATTCTTTCCTTTAACCAAGCTATCAACTATGTCTACTTTAAAATCCTTTTTTTCCAAATATGTTTTTATGCCAAAAGAAATATTATCATCATCCTCAACTAAAAGAATTCTTTTCATGGGCATACCTCCATAATAGTTCTTTTAATATATATTGTATAATAAAAGTAGATATAAAGTAATAATATGTTTTTTCTTGGATTAAAGAATAAAAATAAGCTGGGAAGAACCCTTATTAATATATATTGCTAGTTTAAACCTTTGAAATGGGGGAATGTATTCGTATATAATTAATACATAGTTATATTAATCAATAGATATTACTGCATAATAAATGTGTTCTATTAAGGATTATGGATAAATAAACACTAGATAATGTCTATAATTATCGTATGAAAATAAATATTAAGGAAGGTGAAGCAATGAAAAAGATTAGCACAAGAATCATCTTAACAGTTTTGCTTTGTTCCATCGTAATGTCTCTAATGGTTGGAGCTTCTAGTATTATCAGAAGCATGAATGTGATTGAAGAAGAGGCTAGAAACAACCTAATAGCTACAACACAAACATATGCAAAGGAAATCAATGAAGACTTAGCAGTATATGAAGAAATAGTATTAAATATGCAAAAAATAGTTGAAGGTACTATAAACGCCTCAAGACTATATGAAGAAGGGTACTTATCAGAATATACTAATAGTATACTAAGTCCTATAGTACAAGCTATGGCACAGGATACTAGAAAAAATGCAGGACTATACATAGTATTCGATCCAAAGTTTACTGGGAAATCAGAAGGAATTTGGGCTGCTTTAGACGAAAATGGGAAGATAATGCATTCTACTCCTACTAACATTGCAGGAATGAGTCAAGATGACCCTGCTGCTTCATTTTATTATGATGCTATAAAAGCAGGCAAGGGATTATGGAGTGATTTTTATGTCAACAATGCTAATCAAAATGTAATGACTTATTCGACTCCTATAGTCATTAATGGCATGACTCTTGGGACTATGGGAGCAGATATGTATGTAGAAGAAATAGAAAAACAGGTACAAGATATAAAGCTATATAAGACAGGATATGCATATTTGGTAAATAAGGATTATGATTACCTAGTTCATCCTACCTTTGATAGAAGTGTTAATCTAAAAACATATAACAATGGTCAGTTTAGTTCCCTAGTAGAGAAGATTGAAGCTAATGGTTCTGGCTTAGAAGATGTTTATTTTAATGAAGTAAATAGAATCATGGCTTATGCAAAGTTATATGATGGCAAAGTTTTAATGCTTTCTATACCAAAAGCTGAAGTATTTAGAGAGTTGAATATTACAATAAATATAATAATAGGAGTTATATTAGTATCTGCTCTACTATCAGTAATTATAGCTCTAATACAAGGTAAAAGGATATCCGGACCTATAGTTCTTGCTACTGAAATATTAAATACCACTTCTAATCTAAACCTTACAAATATAGAGGAAACTAAAAAAATTAAGGCTATGCTTAGTAGAAAAGACGAAGTTGGTTCGATATTTAGAGCTACAGCAAAACTAAGAGAAGAAATGCGAAGAGTTATAAAAGATATAGATGAAACTACGGATAATATTGTTGTAAATACTAATAGTCTTACTGTAGCAACTCAGGAAACTGCTCTATCCATAAATGAAGTGGCTAGAACTGTAGAAGAGTTAGCTAGGGCGGCTATGGAACAGGCAGAAGAGGCTGAAAATGGTTCAATGAAGCTAGAAAAGCTGGCAGATGAGATAAAACTAGCTGTGAAAAATGGCGAACTAGCTGTAAACAGTTCAATGCAGATTCAAATAATAAGTGAAGAAGGCTCAAAAGCCATGAATGATATGGTAGAGAAGTTTAATATAACGAATAAATCAACTGATATAGTTTCAAAAAATGTCAATTCTTTATTAGAGAAATCAAACTCAATTGGAACTATTTTAAGTACTATACTGGATATTTCTGAGCAAACAAACTTATTAGCATTAAATGCAGCTATAGAGGCTGCTAGGGCAGGAGAGGCAGGTCGAGGTTTTTCCGTAGTAGCTGAAGAAATAAGGAAGCTATCTGAGCAAACAGGACATGCTACTAGGAAGATAGAGGAGATTTTAAATTCAATACAGTCAGAGGTTGAAGCCACTAAGGAAAACATGGATATTTCAGAAAAGTCAATAAATGATGCTAATAAGACCTTAGACCAAACTATTAAAGCCTTTGAGGAAATAATTACTTCCATATTGACTTCTATGGAAGCCATGGAGAAACTAAGTAAAGGCTTAAATATGGTAGATAATGAGAAGGATGAAGCCATATCGGCTATTCATAGCATATCTTCAATTACTGAAGAAACAGCTGCTTCTACAGAAGAATTATCTGCTTCTATGGAGCAACAGGCAGCGACTATAGAGACCATATCTAGTAATACTGAAAATTTGGCACAAACAATTGAAAAACTGAACCAACTAATGGATAGGTTTACATTATAATGCAATTTAGGGCCAACTCACAAAGACTAGTATCTTATATGTATTAGTCTTTGTGATTTTAGTGACTGATACTTTTATCTGAGAAAAAACAATAAAAGAGAAATGACAAAGAAAATTATATTTAACAATATGTTCCAAAGGGTTATAATTATTCTTAAGTAAATATAAAAAAACAAATTAATCAGTGGAGGGACAAATGCTTAATATAACGGATGAAGTAAAAAGAATTGAAAGCGAAATAATCAGCTGGAGGAGAAAGCTCCACCAAATACCAGAATTAGGAGTTAATTTACCTCAGACAGTTAAGTTCATTACTGGGGAATTAGATAAAATGGGTATAGAATACCATACCTTAGTAAACGGAAATGCTGTAGTAGGTCTAATAAAAGGCAGAGAAGAAGGCAAAACTATGGCTCTAAGGGCTGACATGGATGCACTCCCAATCAAAGAAGAAACTGGACTGGAGTTTCAGTCAACAAACGGATGCATGCATGCTTGCGGACATGATGGTCATACAGCTACTTTACTTGGAGTTGCAAAAATTTTAAGAGAAAACAGAGATAAATTTAAAGGAAATGTAAAACTTTTATTTCAGCCGGGGGAAGAGTATCCAGGTGGGGCAAAGCCTATGATAGAAGAAGGTGCATTGGATGCCCCAAAAGTAGATGCTATAATGGGGCTGCATATGGGTAGTTTGGCTAAGGAGGCACCTGTAGGAACCATTTCAGTATGTTATGGAACAATGATGGCGGCAGTAGATAAAGTTTTTATAAAAGTAATAGGCAGAGGGGCACATGGAGCATATCCACATCAATCAATCGATCCAATTGTAACTGCATCTGAAATAGTGCTAGCGCTTCAAACTATAGTTAGTAGAGAAATCATGCCAGTAGAGCCAGCAGTAGTATCCATTACAAGAATTCAGGGAGGATTTAATCAAAATATTATTCCAGATTCAGTGGAGCTAGAGGGCACTGTTAGAGCATTTAATGAAGACACTAGACGTAAAATAGCTAGAAGAATGGAAGAGATAATTAAAGGAATCACTATGGCACATGGAGCAACCTATGAACTGGACTATGAGTATTGCTATCCAGCAGTAGTCAACTCAGAGGAATTTACTAAGGGTTTTGTAGAGTCAGCCAAGAAGATAGTAAGGGAAGAGGATATAATAGAGATGAAAACACCTGTCATGGGAGCAGAGGATATGTCATATTTTTTACAAAAGGTTCCGGGTACATTTTTTTATTTAAATAACCCAAAGCAAATTGAAGGGGAATATTATCCTCATCATAGTCCTAAATTTGATATAGATGAGAAAGAGATTTGGAAAGGTGTAGCAGTTATGACACAAGCTACTATAGATTGGTTAAACGAAAACTAATGGGGGTAGAGGCATGGAAATATATCTACTAGACAAGAAAGAGTATAATAAATACAAGTTGGATTTCAAATATACAACCAAATACTACTATGATGTAGAGGTAGACTCAAATGAAGTTTTCTCAATAAAGCTTGTAAAGAAGCCTTTCGAAAAAGAAGTTCAGAAAGGCTTTACAGGAATACTATATGAAGACTGGTTAGAAAATCCTTCAGCTTATGTACTTACTGAGGAGGAGCAGATACTAGGATACCTAGAAGTAGATAGAGAATCCTGGAATAATAGATTGAGAATTACAGAGATTCTAGTGTTAGAAGACTTTAGGGCTAGTGGTTATGGAACTGTACTGATAAATAAAGCAAAGGAAATAGCAAAAGAAGAAGGCTTTAGAGAAATAATACTTGAGACACATAGCTGTAACACTAAAGCAATAGATTTTTATATAAAAAATGGCTTTAGAGTAAATGGCATTGACTTAAGCTGTTACACAAATGATGATGTAGCTAGAAAAGAAGTAAGGATAGAGATGGTTTATAGATTGTATAATAGCGTAGTTTAGGGAGTTTTATATATAAACCTTACATGTCAAGCTTTTATGAAGAACTATAATTTATTTAAATAAGTAGCAAATGTATTATTGAAATAATCAATTAGATAAACTTGAATAACTGCTATATAATAGTAGTGATATTGTATTATACATGAGTTCTTGTTTGAAACAGAATTTATCCAGTAAGAAGAGATACAAGTAGCTAATTTAAGCATTTCATTGAAAAAGGTCAGGCTGTTTCAAGACGACTAACTATAGGTATCTTGTGGTGGGTTGTTTTTTTTTTGCTATTTTCTAGATATATAATCAAACTTTATTCTTTTGATACTCTATAATTCACCTTGATTTATTAAGAGTTTGAAAATACTACTTATTTATAGCGATAGAATTGAGCAATAAGCCAAACATGGAGAAGGTAAGTATTAAACAATAGTTTGAAGCAAGACTGATTTAAATAAAGACTATCAATCAATAATCAATAGAAGAGTAGCAATTATTAGACTATAAAACCTATTAGTAACTAATAGGTTTATTTATAGGAGATGAGAAGAGAATGAACAAAGAATCAGAAATCCAGATAAAACCATTTGTAAAAGTGAAAAATATAACAAAGAGATTTGGCAGCATAGAAGCCCTCAAGGCTGTTAATTTGGAGTGTTATTTAGGCGAGGTATTAGCAGTTGTAGGAGATAATGGTGCGGGTAAGACTACTCTTATAAAAATTCTTTCAGGAGCATCTATACCAGACTCAGGTGAAATTTGGATTGATGATGAAAGGCAAAAGGAGATGAGTCCTAAGACCTCCTTAGACAAAGGAATATCTACAGTGTATCAGGATTTGTCACTAGTGGATACTTGTGATGTATCTTATAATATTTTTCTTGGTAGAGAGCCACTGAAGGGATGTTTTATAGATAAGAAAAAAATGGATGAAGAATCTAAAAAACTAATTCAGAATCTAGGAATTCAAATATCAAGTATCAATGAACCTGTTGGAAGGATGAGTGGTGGTCAGAGACAAGGAGTTGCTGTTGCTAGAGCTGTTCATCAAGGTGGGAAACTATTGATTTTTGATGAACCAACTGCAGCTATGGGGTTAGTGGAATCTACTAAAGTACTTAAATTAATCAAAAAGCTTGCAGAAGATGGATATGGAATAATTATAATTAGTCATAATTTGCAACAGGTATTTCAAATTGCTCATAGGATATGTATAATGCGGCAAGGCACTATTGTAGATATAGTAAAAACTGATGAGGTAAAAATTGAGGATGTAATTTCTATGATTACAGGGGCAATTCAAGTTTAAAAGGAGAAGAATTATGAATGAGAATCTAAAAACAAGATTGGAACCATATAGAATGACTATACTATTATTTTCAATTTTATCTCTTATGGTAATAGTATTGAGTATCGTTTCGCCGTTTTTTTTGACATTAAGAAATATAAAAAATATACTGGACCAAACTTCTATATATATTATCTTGTCTGTTGGGATGACTTTTGTTATATGTTCAGGAGGCATAGATCTTTCAATTGGGTCAGTAATTGCATTTAGTGCAGTTATATCTGGAATTGCTATGAAGGGGAATGTAAGTGTTGGAGTTTCTGTGTTATTAGGATTAGTTGTAGCTATGCTAATAGGTTGTCTTAATGGTTTTTTGATTTCCTTCATAAAGATAAATCCATTAATAGTGACTTTAAGTACTATGTCAATATTTAGAGGGATAAATATATTAATCACAAATGGCAAACCAGTTTTTGGATTTTCGAAAGCTTTTACTTATTGGGGTAGTGGAAGTGTTGGATGGCTAAACTGGCCAATTATCATATCTTTTATAATTACTCTATTGGGCATAATTATATTAAGTAAAACACGATTTGGATATTATACTATTGGAATAGGAGCCAATGAAGAGGCTTTAAGAAGAAACGGAATAAATACAAAAAGATACAAAATATTAATATATACATTATGTGGTTTTTGTGCAGGAATAGCAGGATTTATTATTAGTGCAAGATTAAATACGGCAGAGCCCTTGGCAGGAACAGGCTATGAAATGGATGCTATTGCGGCAGTGGTTCTTGGTGGTACAGATATGAATGGAGGAAAGGGAAGTATAAGTGGTACATTTATTGCTTGTCTAATTTTAGGAGTAATGAAAAATGGGTTAAGGATACTTTCTATTTCATCCAATTATCAACAATTATTAACAGGATTAATTATTTTATTATCAGTTGCATCTACAGAATACAAAGTTAGAAGAAAAGCAAAAGCACATTAAGATTATTTCAAAAAGGCAGGCGAGGATTTTATGAGTAAAAGAAAAAGAGTTTTATCTCTTGGAACAGTAGCAATGGACATTATAATAGAGTCTCAAGAATTGCCGAGAGAAGATGGATTTGGTTTTATTGAATCAGAAAGATTGGTACCTGGTGGAAGTGCTGCTAATGTTTCTGTTGCACTTGCTCGTTATGGAATAGAAGCTTATCAGGCTGGGAAAATAGGTGAAGATAATTATGGATATGAATTTCGTAAGACATTAATAGAAGACGGAG
Organism: Proteiniborus sp. DW1; assembly: GCF_900095305.1. NCBI lineage: Bacteria > Bacillati > Bacillota > Clostridia > Eubacteriales > Proteiniborus > Proteiniborus sp. DW1. The sequence goes on from NZ_FMDO01000028.1 coordinate 121,909, forward strand.
TAAGTGATAAGTTTTTAGTTACAAAACCTAATGGGACAACCTTGCATAATTACATTATAACTGCTCCTGGAGGGAAACATTGTATTTTTGCAAACTTAGGGGACTCAGTGATAGACTTACAGCCAGAAGAGATTCCAGAAAATATATTGGATGGGATAGATGTATTTTATACAGATTTGTTTTCTTCTCGTGCAGCTATTTTTATAGCCAAATTAGCTAAGGAAAAGAATATCCCGGTTTTATACAATATGCAATGTGTACCAAGCTTTATGGAAACTTGTGGTGTTGCTATTGAAGAAATAGAAGAAATGATAAGCTTATCAACTATATTTTCCAGTGGACGGGAAGGTTATCTTGAAATGACTGGTGAAAAAGATTATGGCAAGTCAATAGAAATGATTTTCAAAAGGTTTCCTTCATTACAGGGAGCAATCTGCACTGCTGGAAGTGAAGGAGCTTTATGGATAGATAAAGAAGGGTTACTTAATGTAGAAGCATTTCCAATAGAAGCTGTAGATACAACTGGTGCAGGAGATTGTTTTTTAGCTGGATTTATTTATTCATACTTTTGTGAAAGAATGAATAAAAAGGATGCACTTGAGTTTGCTTCTGCGTCAGCTGCTATAAAATGCCTTCAAAAAGGGCCAAGAACAAAGGCGACTTTAGATGATGTAAAAAGGTTTATTAATTCTGAAAAATACCAGAATTAATATATACTAAATTGAGGAGGAATAAAAAATGTTAAAAAACAAAAGATCTTTAAAATTTAAATCACTAGTATTTATGTTAGTGGTAGTTATGTCTATGAGTGTAATAGGTTGTTCTAAGGATAGCCAGACTACAGGCACTCCAGAGGTAAAGGAAAACAACGAGGTAGGAGAAAAAGAAAGTAGTGACACAGTAGAAAAAGAAAATAGTGCCATAATAGAAGCAGAAAAAATGCTATTAGAAGCTTTAGCACCACTTCCAGATAAAAATACAGGTGTTAAAATAGCTGCTATAGAAAGTACCTTAGCAAATTCTTTCTGGATTACAATGCAAGAAGGTTATGAAGATGCGGCAAAAGAATATGGTGTTACTATAGATGTACAAGCAACAGAAACAGAAACAGACATTGAAGGACAGCTAGAGATTATGAGAGTGCTTCTCTCTAAGGATTATGATGCTATTGCAATATCACCACTAACAGAACAAAACTTAATACCAGGAATTGTAGAAGCCAATGAAATGGGAGTTAAGGTTGTAGCAGTAGGAAATGGTGTGAATGAAGAAGCACTAGCAGAAGCAAATGGAAAAATAGAAGCATTTATTACATCAGACTTCAAATATCAAGGAACATTAGGAGCACAATATATAATTGAAAAGACAGGTGGTAAAGGTAAAGTAGCTGTTATTGAAGGAATACCAGGAGCTACTCAAAGTGAGGCAAGAAAAAATGGTGCAGTAGAAGCATTTAAGGAAGCGGGTATGGAAGTGCTACCAGTACAAACTGCTAACTTTGACCGTCAGCAAGCTTATGATGTGACGACTGCAATAATTGAAGCAAATCCAGATATAGTAGGTATCACTTGTGGAAATGATATTATGGCTCTTGGTGCAGTAGAAGCATTGAAGGCAAAAAATATGAAAGATAAAGTAATGGTTGTAGGAGTTGACTTCATAGAGGAGGCAAAGGTATCCATTGAAAATGGGGAATTAGATGCTACAGTAGCAATGTCACCTTATTTATTTGGAAAAGCCGGATTAATTACAGCACTTAAAGCAATTAGAGGAGATGAATTTAAAGAGTCTGTAGTTTGGACACCGATACAACTTGTAAATAAAGATAATGTAACTTCTATGGAAGGCTGGAGATAACGTAAAAAGATGAAGGGTAGGTTTTAGATAAGTGGCAACACATATTAAAGCCTACCTTTATTATTAGAATGGAGGTATAGATATGTATAATAAAATATTAGGAGGGCTTATTGGTGCTGCAGCTGGAGATGCTATGGGAGCAGCGACAGAAGCACGATCAATTGAGCAAATTATGGAATATTTTGGGCATGAGGTTACTGATTTTGAAGTACCACCTATGGATACTTTTGGTGCAGGCAACAAAGCTGGACAAGTAACAGATGATTTTAGCTCAGCGTATTTTGTTGCCAGAAAAATAGTAGAAGCTGGAGGAAAGGTAACAGAGCAAGCAATTAAAGATGCTTTGATAGAGTGGTCTAAGCATTCTGTGTTTTTTGATCGTTTTGCAGGTCCGACTACCCGTTTGGCTATTAGAGAATTTGAAGGAAAACTGGACGAAAATTCTGGGAAGACAGCGTTAGCTACTCGTCAGGCTACTAATGGCTCTGCAATGCGTATTTCCCCAATAGGACTATTAAATCCTGGAAACTTAGATGCAGCTATTTCTGATGCAGCAAAGGTAACAATGCTAACCCATGACAATTACCTTTCGATTTCTGGTGCTTGTGCTGTAGCTGCAGCTGTAAGTAGAGCAATGATGGATGATGCGGATGTATATAATGTAATTCGTTCAGGGCTATATGGAGCTATAGAAGGGGAAAAGCTAGGAAGAAAAATAGGACGTGATGCAGCAGGACCATCCGTAGTAAAGCGTATGGAGTTAGCAATTGAGATAGGGTTTGGAAAAGGAACTCCAAGAGAAAAAATGGTAGAAATTGCCGAAAGGATTGGCACAGGACTTCATATTTCTGAGGCCGTACCATCAGCATTTGGAATATTCGCAGCAAATAACGGAGATGCCATGGGAACAATTATTGGATGTGTAAATGCAGGATATGATACTGACACTTTAGCAACTATAGCAGGTGGGATTGCAGGAGCACTATGTGGCGCAGATTCTTTTCCAGAGCATTTTCTTCCCACATTAGAGGAAGCAAATGGTCTGGATATTCAAGGATTGGCCAAAGGTATTGAGCAAATTTGTTATAAAAAGATGGCAAATATGTTTGGAGGGAAATAAAGATGTATAACAAAATTTTAGGAGCATTAGTAGGTGCTGCTGTAGGAGATGCTATGGGTGCTGCTACAGAGCTTAGGTCTTTTAATCAGATACGTGAAAGTTTTGGTGGGAAAGTAGTAGATTTTCATACTCCACCAAATGATACACCAGCAAAAGGTCGTGTAGCAGGTCAGGTAACAGATGCCTTTAGTATTCCGTATATATTAATTAAATATATACTAAAAACTAATGGGAGTTTTACAACAGAATCTGCTCAAAAAGCTCTAATTGAATGGAGCACATATGAATGGTTTGAGCCTTTTGCAGGAATGACTACTCGAAAAGTAATTAATCGTATAACTGCAAGTAAAGAAAATAATACTTATTGGGCTTATGCAGGACATTTAGGGAATAAGCTTTTTAAAGGCCATTATTATGCCATGTCATCTAATGGGGCAGCCTGTAAAGCTTTTCCAATGGGTTTATTTAATCCAGGAGATATTGATAAGGCTATATACGAAACTATAGCAGTAACTATGTCATCTCATGATGATAAATATAGCATCTCAGGAGCCTGCGCTGTAGCAGCTGCAGTGAGTAAAGCTATGGAAGAAAAAGTTACAGTTTATGATATCGTTCAAGCAGGCTTTTATGGAGCAAAAATAGGAGAGGAAAGAGGTAACGAAATTGCACTTAATTATCCAGGGCCTTCTGTACAAAAGAGAATGGATATGGCTGTAAATATAGCAATGAAAGCAGGAGAACCTGATAAGATAATGGAGAACTTAGCAGAAACAATTGGAAGTGGACCAGCAATTGCTGAAACCGTACCAGTTGCTTTTGGACTATTTATAGCAAATAATGGTGAAACCATGCCATCTATCTATGGTGGAGTTAATATTGGGGATGAAACAAGTGCAATTGCTACTATTACAGGGGCATTGTCAGGAGCATGTAATGGAATAGATTCAATTGCTAATGGATACCAGAAGATTATTGAAGAAAAAAATGAAATGGATTTATCAAAGCTATCTGAGGAAATATGCAAGTATATTGAAAAAGATTTAATGGATAGAAGGAAGTGATAAATATAGAAACTAAATTTCTAGTAGAAACAGCTTTATTAACCCATGGTTTAAAATCCATTGAAGACGAAACTCTTATAAAGATATGGCCTTGGGAACATAAGTGCATAGCCTGGGTTGATGAAGGAGAGGTAATAGTTGGAAGCATGAAAGAATTTATTAGTTTTAGAAGTAAATCCAAGGAACTGATACGTATAGATAAGAATATTTTTATAGAATCATGTAACAATGGCATAAGCGGAGCCTTAACTGCATCTGGAACTATGATGGCAGCAAAGGAAAAGGGAATTCATATTGCAGTAACTGCTGGAATGGGTGGCATTGGAGATGTTTTAGGAGAAGAACTAAGTGCAGATTTGTCTGCCATAGCGACTATGGATGTAGTATTGGTAGCTACTTCACCAAAGGATGTAATAAATATAGAAGGGACTATTAAGTGGCTATTAGAGCATGATGTTAGGATATGGGGAAGGGATACAGATATTATAGATGGATTTATGGTAAGTAATAAACCTATAAAAATTACAGGTAAATATGAGGGACAACCTTTAAAAAGCAAAACATTGCTTTTAAATCCTATACCGAATAAAGTTAGGTTGAAAGATTTGACCATAATAGAAAAGGCTAAAAGAGCGGGTAAAGAAGCTGAAAAAAGAGGAGAATACTATCATCCAGCTGCAAATGCTATGATAGATAGGCTTTCATATGGGAAGTCTTCTGAGCTACAACTAAAATCATTAATTAATAATAGTATTTGGGCAAATGAGTTAACTAGATAAAAGAAAGGGATTTTTTGAACAAACCTAATAGCGAAACAAATATTTATATGTTTATATAGGCAAGTGATTTGGGAAAAACAGCAAATAATTCTGCAAAACAAACACTAAATTAAACACCATATGTTCTTCTAACAAGCGTTCTCTTATGTTTGGTTAAAACTAAGAGAATGCTTTTTTTGTTATATTTAGCTGATACACTAACTGAGTTATGCTTAAGTCCTAAGCTTCTTCTATATAAAAGTATAAAATCTTTTTAGAAGGAGCTTTTGGTATTTCTAACGTTTTTTGGACAAATACTCCTTTTTTTGCTACAATAAATGATAAGATGAAAAAGTTAGCAAAAACTTTTATGAAAATTCTAGATAGGGTTTTGGAGAATGAGCTATGAAAAAAACAATAGTTTTTATAGTATTTATATTTAGTCTACTCCTTTTACTAAGTTGTGAAAAACAAGACTATAAAAGAATAGTAGTAGAAGAAAATGTAGAACTAGAAGGAGAAGCCCCTGTAGAACCTTCTAGTTTTGGACAAGTATATCTAGATTTAGATAGTAGTAATTGTTTTTATCCAGCCTTTTATTATGGAGATGAGATATATGGAAACCTTAAAAAAAATCACGATAAAGATATCAGTGGTAAAAAATATCTATATAAATTAGATGTGTATAATAAGATATCAGAAACATTGAAAGAAAGCATAGACTTCAGACCAGGAATTAACAAGGTTGGACTTATAGAAGATAAGGCTTACATGATAGATTACACTATAAGAAGTAAACCAACTTTAATAAATGAATTGTCTATAATAATTAATGAACTAAGGGAAAATGAAAATCAATATGAAATATCCTATGTATCCGGAAGTAATAGATACTTAGTCATTAATGAAATGTCGTCTAGTGGGGAGGTAATCAATGTCTTCTTATATGACTTAGTCGATAATAGATTTTATAAAAATAACACCCATAGACATGGTGATATATGCTATATTTTTGAGCTAAGATCATTAATTTGGATAGATCAAAAAGATTTTAAGATTTATAAGATTCGATTTGAAAATGACCATTATACTTTAGAAGAATATATTGATTTGGGAATAGATGAAGATATAAGTAGAGTTAGAGGAACTATGAAAAATGGTCATGAGTTAATCCTTTTTCACGATATAAGATTAGGAAACAAAGAGAACTGGAATTTGATGGGAACATCTGTTGTTACTAGTTATAATTTTGAAAAAAAGGAATATACTTATTTATTTAATAATTCTATTGACAAGAGCTTGAACATGGCAAATTTAAAAAATAAAAGCTCTGCAAAAGAAAGCTCTATTTCACTTAGTGCACCTATTGATGAATACTCATACATAGAATATATAGGAAATGGTTTCTTTATAGAAGAAAGCTTTGATTTATTTAGAGACTACATTGAATTAACTAAGAGAAGTATATATTACTATAAATATACTATACCTGTTTTAGTCTATGATGAAGAATTTAAAGAAAAATCACAACAAATTTATCCAGAAATAAATGTATTAGTTAACGAAGCTGGAAATGAAATATTTTCTACTAGGGAAATAAAGAAAATAATAGATGGTATTCCTGTCACTAAAGATGTTATTTACCAGAGAATTATTATATCAAGGTCTAGATAGAATCTGAAGCTAAATAAGAGAAATGGGGGGTAAAATGACAAAAAAGATCTTAATAGTAGAGGACGAATACTCAATTAATGATATATTGACAATGACCTTAATAAATGAAGGATATGAGGTAGAAAGCTATTTTGATGGAAAGACAGCATTAGAGAGGATAAAAATATTTAAGCCTGATCTAGTACTTTTAGATTTAATGCTTCCAGATATAGATGGTTTTGAAATCTGTAAGCAAATATCTAATGACCATTTAGTTATTATGATTACAGCTAGGGATAGTATTTTCGATAAGATAATAGGATTAGAGCTGGGTGCAGATGATTATATAGTTAAACCATTTGAAATTAAAGAAGTAATAGCTAGAGTAAAAGCATTATTTAGAAGTATTGAAAAGGAAAAACAGGTTTTATCAGAAGAGATTATTGAACTAGGAGAGGGCATAAAAGTAGATTTGTTTGGTGAGCGAGTATTTAAAAATGGTGTGGAGGTTCCGTTAAAGAGACAAGAATCTGCTTTGTTTTTCTTTCTACTGAAGAATAGAAACAGAGTATTTACTAGACCTGAACTGTTGGATAGTGTATGGGGCTATGATTACTATGGAGATTCCAGAACAGTTGATGTCCATGTTAGAAGAATTAGAGCAAAACTAGGAACTCCCACTATTATAGAAACTGTGTTTGGGAAAGGCTATGTAATGAGGTAGAACAATGCTAAATACTATTAGGGGTAAAATAACTACTGGAATAATTCTAATTAGTTTTATAATATTAATAATAATAAACTTTATAATATGGCAGATATTTGAAGAAAATTTGCAAACCTTCATTTTAAATGACATGAAAAGAATCATGTCAATAATGTATTATGGGCTTGAAAGACAAGTATTAAATCTACAGGGAGATATAACTTTATATAATAGAAGTAATTTGTGGTCAATTATGAATAAAGAAAGTCTGCGATACGACATATATTTATCAATAATGTATGATAATGATGGTTATATACAGTTTGCAGGTAAGCTTATTGACAAGAACAGTATGGATAAAATTATAGAAGATAGCAATAACAAATCATCACTGTTATATATTCACAATGAGGATAATAGATATTTTGCAACCTATTCATATCCAGTATATGTAAAGAATAGTTATGTAGGTATATTCGTATTTCAGAAAGATTATTTGACTCAATATAATAACTATAAGGATTTGATGAAGAGGATAATAGTTATTCAATTTATTTTATTCATAATAATGGTATTAATAAACTCTGTTTGGCTAAAGAAATCAACTAATTCACTAAATACGTTGTTAAAAGGAATAAAGTCTATGGGCGAAGGAGAATATTCTAATAGATTAGAAGCAAAAAGTAATGACGAAGTAGCTATCATTATTCACCAGTTCAATAAAATGCAGGATCAAATAGTATCACAAATGGAATATTTAAGACAGGAGAAAGTTAAGATAGAGGAGCTGGAGAAGTCCACTAGGAATTTTTTCAATTATGCGACTCATGAGATGAAGACTCCAATTACTTCAATTACAGGATATGCCCAGTTATTAAGTCAGGGCAAGATAGATGATAAAATAAAAGATAGAGCATATGAAAGAATAATAACAGAAGCTGATAGAATGAATAAAATGGTTCAAAACATGTTGATAGTAGCTAAAGGTAAAGAAATAGAAGAGGAACATAAGGAATACTTTGATCTAAATGAACTGATAGGCAAAATAATTAAAGAATATGGAGTAATATATAATAGAGGAAAGATAGAACTAAATTTAGAAAATGAAAGTATTATAATCTTTGGAAATGAAGAAGAAATAAGAGCAGTTGTTTTAAATCTTATTGATAATGCTATAAAATATAGCGTAGATGGACAAATAAAAATTAGAGTTTGTCTAGATAACCATGCATATATAATACTTGAAAACAAGACATTACCTATACCAGAGGGAATAAAAAACACCCTGTTTGAACCATTTGTAAAGTATAATCATGGCAACCAAAAACAAGCCAGCTCTGGATTAGGGCTTTATATATGTAGAGAATTAATTGAAAAAAATGAAGGTAAAATAAATTATAATTTATATGAGGATACAATTAGTTTTACAATTGAACTACCTATAGTGAACGATTGAAATAGATGAGGAACTACAGGTGCCCATCTATTTTTTTTTGATCTAACCCGATTGTTTCGGACGCTTTTCCGAAAGAATCGTAGGTAGGTCAAACGTACCAAGCACCAAACTTATGTAGGAGAACCGAGCAAATAAATTTATGTTGCGAGACTACGAAATTTAACAATTTGGAAACATCTGGGGCTCATTTGGCAAAAACCCTCTGGTATAATTTGTATTGAGGTATCTTTATTTTTAGCATTATGCAAGTTAAAAAGGAGGATATGCCGTGCTTTCTAGATTTAGCATGAAAGATAAGATTGTAGCTTTGCTACTTATTGCACCAAGTATAATTGGCATATTAGTGTTTTATGTAGCACCATTTACATGGATGGTAATATTTTCTTTCTTTGACAAGCCGGTAAATGGGAGCTTTGTAGGATTAAGTAATTATATTGATTTGATAAATAATGAAGTATACAGAAAGGCGCTGTCTAATACTGCCATATTCACAGGAATCAGTGTCCCATTGATTATAGTATTATCTTTAATACTGGCAATCTTATTAAATCAGAAGATACATTTCAAACACACACTAAGGACTTCTTTTATAATACCATTAGTTGTACCAGTAGCTTCAGTTATTTTATTCTTTGAGTACATATTTGATTATCATGGGCTTATTAATAAAATTTTTTCTATATTTAATATAAAAACTACTGACTGGCTAAACTCATCTTTTGCCATGGTTGTAGTGGTTATAATCTATGTATGGAAAAACCTTGGATATAACATGATATTATTTTTAGCTGGGCTTCAAGGTATCCCCAAAGAATATTATGAAGCTGCCGATATAGATGGTGCCGGAATTCTAACTAAGTTTTTTAATATAACAGCAGTTTATCTGATGCCTACTACTTTTTTCGTAATAGTCATATCTATAATTAACTCCTTCAAGGTATTTAAGGAAGTATATCTTTTATCAGGTAGCTACCCGCATGAAAGCATATATATGCTCCAGCATTATCTCAATAATATGTTTAATAAGCTGGATTATCATAAGCTAGTTACATCAGCAGTACTGATGGCTGTCATATTATATTTAATCATATTCATATTATTTAAGATTCAAAAAAGAGTAGAAAGATATATTGAGGGCTAGGAGGATTAGCATGAGGAAAAATAAAAAACTAGCAGTCACTATATTTCTAATTATAGTTGCCTTATTGGTGCTATTGCCTCTTATAGTGACAGTTACTAATTCTTTTATGAGAAGTTCTGAGATTAATGAAAGCTATGGTGCTTTTATAGGAGACAGCACTACCCAGGATAAAAAAGAAAAGTTTCGAAGTATTAAATTGATTCCAGATAATATAGTAATTGAACAGTACTATGAAGTTTTAGTGGGAAAATCAAAGTTCTTAAGAATGTTTTGGAACTCGGTTTTTCTAGCACTTCCCATAGTCATATTCCAGACAATAATATCATCGTCAGCAGCATTTGTATTTGCAAAAATAAAGTTTAGAGGAAGAGATACGCTTTTTTTTATATACATAATAATTATGATGATGCCATTTCAAGTTACTCTTGTACCTAATTATTTAGTTTTAGATAAGCTAGGTATTTTAGATAATTACCTATCTATAATACTTCCAGGAATATTTGGAGCATTTGGAGTCTTTCTTTTGAGACAATTTATGATTTCTATTCCAAATGAATATATTGAGGCAGCAATGGTTGATGGATGCTCATTGGCGCAGATTTTTTTTAAGGTTATTCTTCCACAGTCTAAGGGAGGAGTGGCTTCTCTTGCTATATTATTATTTATAGACAATTGGAATATGGTTGAACAGCCATTGATATTTTTAAAGGATGTAAATAAACACCCATTGTCCATATATCTTTCTGTAATAAATAGTTCCGAATTAGGCATTGCCTTTGCAGCTAGTGTTATATATATGATACCTGCTCTTTTAGTATTTTTATATGGGCAGAATTACTTAATCGAGGGGATATCTAACTCTACAATTAAAAAATAAGGGGGGGATTATAGTGGAAGATACTAAAAAAATCGATATGAGAAAGAAAAAAATACTTAAAGTTGGTCAGGTTTTTCTTGTAATAATAATATTTTTCACATTTACTTCAAAAAGCATTCGCAACTTAACTCTTCCAAAGGTTAGCACTGTGGATGCAAAGTCAGGAAGTTTAATTATAGAAATAGCCAGAGATGGCATAATAAATGCTGTAAAAAGGATAGAGCACTACATTGATTTTTCTGCAACAGTCAAAGAAGTAAAAGTTTCTGTAGGTGATTCGGTAGTTACAGGAGATACTATATTAGTTCTAGATAAAGAACCTTTAGAACGTGATCTAATAAAAAAGGAAATTGCCCTTAAAAGATTAAAGCTCCAATACGACAATGCTGTGGCAGGAAATATAGAAGATATACTATATACATATGAGCAAAAAATAAAAGAAGCAGAAACTGAACTCTCAAAAATAGAAGAAGAAGTTAAGATAAAAGAACAATTATATAATGAAGGAGCTGTCGCTAAAAGAGAACTAGATAACGCTGTTAGCCAACTTGACCTAGCAAAAATTAAACTTGAAAATGCAAATAATGACTTAGAAAAACAATTAGAGAAGTCAGACAGGGAAAAAGAAAACAGAGAAAGAGAAATGGAGCTTATGAAGCTTGATATATCAAATGCTGAAATAGAAATCGAAGAGCTAAAAAAGATGATTAAAAACTGTACTGTAATAGCCACAAACGATGGAATAATTAAAGAAATCAACTTTAAAGAAGGAATGGTTGCAAATAATTCAAAACCATTATATGTTTTAGACAGCCCAGACAAAGGATTTGAAGCCACCGTCGCAGTAAACAATGAGGAAAGTCAATATTTAGAGACTGGAGATAGGGTCCAAGTGTTTTTAAAAAGTGAAAGCAGCAGTTCATTAAATGGGGAAATAAAGACAATAAAAGATGCTGAAAATACAGACAAAAAACTAATAACAGTAGGACTCGAAGACCAGAACCTTAAGGGTGGAGAAGCAGTTGAAGTTTATATTAAAAAGCCTATAGGTTCATATAAATACCTTGTCCCTAGGCAGGCCCTAAGAACAGATGAACAAGGGAAGTTTGTTTTTATTCTTGAGGAAAGACAAGGACCATTAGGGAAAGAATATTATGTTGTTAGAAATGGAGTCACAGAGGGCGATTCTGATAATAACAATGTAGGTATTTTTTCAGGACTAATGGGTAGTGAACGTATAATTGTAAGAAGTAGCAAACCTATATCTGAGGGCAGTCTAGTTACAATAGAATAAAATAGGGAGGAAGGTGATATGAGATTTAGATTTGAGAGAAGGTATATATTTATGTTTTTATTCATATTCTCGTTATTCTTAAGCCAATCAATACATTTGTATATAAAAGACTTAAATAGCAGCGTAGGCTATGAAAAATTGACGATTAGATTAAAAGAGAAGTTGCCTGCTGAAAGAGGATTCAATATTGACCAAATAAACAAGCTAAATATGATTGTATCACCAGACATGGTAACATACTATGCAGTCAAGGACTCAGCAATGCCCGGAGCTAAGCAAGTTCAAGTATATGGAGTATTAGGTAATTTTATCGAGTTTAACAGAGTCAAGCTAGTGGAGGGCTCTTTTATAGATGAAAACGATAATAGGCTAAGAAGAAAAGTTACAGTAATTGAAGATACAGTAGCAGAAAGCTTATTTGGTAGTAAAGAGGTCTTAGGATTGGAGACTGAGATATATAATGAAAAATTTAAGATAATTGGGATAATCTCTACAGAGAGAGCAGCAATAGAAAAATTGATTGATATAGGAAACCCACGTATTTATATACCTCTTAATACTATGAATGACTTAACTGAAACCTATATAGGGAACCTTGAATATAAGAATGAAGGAAGTAACTTAGACATTGACGTTATAAAAGACAAAATATCTTTAATAGGGAAGGCTGGTAATGATTTTTTAATTGAGAATTTAAATGAAATAGGTAGTCAGCAAAGGCAGAAGTACGATGTTTTATTATTTGTATTAGGAGTATATTGCTTGTATGTGATTATTAGGTTGCTTGGAGATATTATTAAACATACTGTGTATTATTCTAAGGATAGCTTAGAGAATAATTACCTTTTAGCCATGATAAAAAATGGGAAAAGAGTGTATATAAAAGGTTTTTTAGCTATAGCTGGAATATCAGCTTTGGGCTTTTTTATCTGGGAGAATGTCACATTCAATCTTTATGTATCATCAGATAAGATTCCTGATAATCCTGCTAGTATCACACAAAGTTTAAGTATGGTCGTGAGGTATATAACTGAGTTTGTTAATTATAACTACAATCATCAGATATATGAAGTTAAAGTAAGTGGCTTTCTGCAGAAGTTCAATACTACAATGTTTTGTATAGGCTTAATTTTTGAAATATTATGCTTAGCATCTTTAAAAGGAAAGAAACCAGACAAAATCAAAGAAATCATAAATATGCTGCTAAGAACTGGAATATGTTTGATAGCCTCAGTTTGGGTATCTGTTATGCTTATATACTTATTGGGTTTATCTGTTATGATTTCAATTGTAGATATATTGATTATATGGATTAGCATTATCATTGTGTACTTTTATCATCAAGGAGACTACTTAAGATGGCTCTTTAATGAGGAGAAAAAGGTACAGGAGATATAGATAACTAAGGGGGGGGAAGGATTTGGCATCTATTACACTCAAAAATATATGTAAAGTATATGCTAAAGAAGTAGTTGCAGTACAAGACTTTAATCTAGAAGTACAGGATAAAGAATTTATAGTTCTAGTAGGTCCTTCTGGCTGTGGTAAAACTACTACTTTGAGGATGGTAGCAGGACTAGAGGAAATAACCTCTGGAGAATTGTACATTGATGATGTACTAGTCAACGATGTTTTACCAAAGGACAGGGATATTGCAATGGTGTTTCAAAACTATGCACTATACCCTCATATGACAGTTTATGACAATATGGCATTTGGACTGAAAATAAGAAAGATGGGAAAAGCTGAAATTAAAGAAAGAGTCGTAAATGCAGCCAAAATTCTAGATATAGAGGAGCTTTTGGATAGAAAACCTAGTGCATTATCAGGGGGACAGAGACAAAGAGTTGCCATAGGAAGAGCAATAGTGAGAAATCCTAAAGTCTTTCTAATGGATGAGCCTCTTTCGAACTTAGATGCTAAGCTTAGAAATGAAATGAGGACAGAGATAATCAAGCTGCATAAAAGATTGCAGACGACATTCATATATGTAACCCATGATCAGACTGAAGCCATGACATTAGGAGATAGAATAGTGATAATGAAGGACGGACTTGTTCAACAAATAGCTTCACCTCAGGAAGTATACAATAATCCAGCTAATGAATTTGTTGCAACATTTATAGGTACACCAAAAATGAATTTGCTTGATGCTGAACTGATTATGGAAGATGATGAATATTTGATTTCTTTGAATGGGCATAAAATAAATATACCCATCAAGTATAGGGAAACACTGAAACTTAAAGACGTAAAGCCTCAACCTATTAGGATAGGAATTAGACCTGAAAATATTATAATATCAGAAAAAACACCAGAGAGTTTTGAAATAAATGTAGATGTATGTGAGCTCATGGGATATGAAATGTTAATTCACAGCAAGTTATATAATAGTCATATAATTATAAAGGCACAATCTCGCTTAAATATTAAATCTAATGACACAATAAACATATCCTTCATGATAGATGAAATGCATCTATTTGAGAAGGAGACAGGTTATAATTTACTACAAAAATGAAAGGGAAATAATAACAAGCGAATATTTCAACTATATTTTATTTGGGGAGGAGAAAAATGAGAAATAAAAAAGTAATAATTATTTTATCAATAGCTTTACTGCTGGTTATACTTTATGGATGCACTAAAGAGAATAGGACGGCAAGTGTAAATAAGAAAACAGAAGTAAAATATAGAGAAGTCATATTAAATGATGCGTTGAAAGTAGAGGATGTATCTGGCATAGTTCTAAACAAAAGCAATGAGCTAATAGCATATATTCCAGGGGATATTAGAAAGTATGTAGTCCTAGATGAAAATGTAGCGGTAAAAAAAGAGATGAACATAGACTTTGAGGGAAGAGCAAGTGTTTTTACTGTTGATAGTAATGATAATATGTACATACTATCAGAAATACCAGATACGAATGAGAATAATGACATAGTAAAGATAAGTAAAAGGCTCTTTTCTTATGATAATGAAACTAATTTAATTAATGAGAACAACGTAATAGGAGAGATAACTGATACTACAGCAAGGTCAGCAGAAGAAATCACAAAAAAGATAAGAATAGATAGCAAAGGCAATATTTATGCCTTGAAACTAGGTGGAAAAATAGAGATATTAGACAGTAATTTTAACTCTAAAAAAATACTAGACTCAACACTATATATGGATATAGATATAGATGAAGAAGATAACCTATTAGCAATACGCAGGAGTATAGAGGAAAGAGTTCTAGATAAGATAGATACAAGTAATTATAAGATAATATCAAGTAATGAATACGACTACAATGAATTCCCAAACCAAATATATTACAACAAAAACACTAAGAATCTATATGGAATAAACACAAGCTGGATAGTGAAGTATGACTCAAAGGGAAATATGACAAATAGGCTGTTAAATACAGGTGAATTATCAGATATAGATTACATATTTGATTTCGTAGTAGATGATAGTGAAGAAGTATATGTAATAGCAGATGCAGGAGGAAACTATAAACTAATTAAATATACAACATCAGCTTCTGAAATAAAAGTGGATGAAGAAACCGCAGAAAACAAGACCGAAATATTTTTAGAAGTAACCCAAGATTATGGTAATCGATTAACAAAAGTAGCGAAGAAATTTGGAGAATTAAATCCTGATGTAAAGGTTACAGTTAATTTATATCCTGATCTTGATGTGATTCAATATAGAGATAAATTAAGTGCAGAGCTAATTGCAGGCAAGGGACCAGATATACTATATTTCCGGGGGGGAGAACCAATAAGAACATATATAGAAAAGGACATGCTAGTAAGCCTTGACGAAATGATAGAAAAAGACAATGAGTTTAATATAAAAGACTACAATACACATATAATTGATAACTCAAGATACAAGGATAAACTATATACTATGCCTACAGACTACTATTTTCTTTATTGCTTTGTGCTAAACCAAGAGTTGCTAGATGAAAAAGGAGTGACTGTAGGCGAGGATTTAATTTGGAAAGATATATATGACCTTTCAAAAAGACTAAATGAAAATAGTGCAGAACAGATATATGTTTTACCTAAAATTGATGATTATATGCTATTTGATTGGATAGTACTTAGTGATTTAGATTATTATATAGATTGGGATAAAAAAGAGGCAAGGTTTAATAGCGAAGAGTTCATCGAAACACTAGAGTTACTTAAGGTAATAAAAGAAGATAATGTAATGCATCCAGACTTGGAGTGGATTGATATAGCAGATAATAAGAATAATAATGAAGAGGTAAAAAGGCTAGCAATATATCCAGGGCAAGCTCATTCATATCATTATATAAATAGTATTGGGGCTGTATTTAATGGATTTAATGCGATACCAGTGCCTAAGGGAGAATATACAGGTAATAGGGGATATGGTAGTGATTTTATAGCTATAAATGCTAATTCTAAGCATCAAGAGCTAGTCTGGGAATTTATCAAATTCATAATATCAGAAGAGATGCAAACTATTGATGGATATACATTCCAAGCACATTTTCATGTTAATAACAATGCAAGTAAAAGACAAGTAGATGAACTAGTATTTGAAGAGCAGGAAAAAAACAAAGCGTACATGGAAAAACAAGGTTTATACATCGCAACAGAAGAAGATGTTGAAAGGCTTAACAAGATAATAGGCAGTCTAAAAAAACCTATGATATCTGATCCTTTTGAATCTATATTATATGAAGAAGTTCAACTGTTCTTAAATGGCGAAAAAGCAGCACAAGAAATAGCCGAACAGTTACAAAATAAAGCGGAAATATATTTACGTGAATAGGAAAAGAGAATCTAGCTTTCAATGACAAGGCAAAGATAGGCAAAAGTTAAGATACCAGATAAGTACAGAAAAGTAATGAAAAGTAAAAGGGTAGAACCAGAGGACATCAGGATGGAATCAGATCTGAAAATTTACTGACATCAGAAAACCCTAGAAAGCACTGATAGTAAAAGCCACCTATTCTTCATGACAGATGAAATGCATCTTTTCGAAAAGAAACAGGTTACAGCATACTGCATAAATAGAAAAAGTTGACCCTTAGTTCCTTAGAAAAAATAAGGGTCGACTTTTTTTGTTTGCAAGAGACCTAAATGTAAAAACTGATTTAGTTCTTTGCAATGAGTCTGCATTAATCTTATTAATCTATCAGATGTTACATTATGTTTATAATGTAATTAAATTATTTATTAGCATTTTTCTTTATAAGTTCTATTAATTCTCTAGCTTCTTTGGGAAGATGGCGGTCTCGGCGATAAACCACAGATATTTGAGATTGTGGAGTCAAGCCCTTTATATCATAATAATTGAGCCCACCTACTAGGCGAGACATTAGATCGGGTATAATAGCTATTCCCACACCTGCCTTGACCATGTGCATAGCAGTCTCTAGATTATAGCACTCAACTACTGCTCTAGGAACATAACCACTTCTTTTGCAAAGTTCATGGGTTACATTGTAGAGAAATTGTCCCTCTTCCATCATGACAAAAGGTGCATCTGCAAAATCTGCGAGATCAACTTCTTTGACATCCTTGTTTGCTGGGGAGAACTCGGGAGTTACTGCTAAGACTATTTTTTCATCATAAAGGGGTTCACTGCAATACGTAAATGTATCGGGATGGGTAAGTCCTATAATAAAATCGACTTCTGAATTCTCCAAGAGTTTTTGTATATCATTGCTACTTAGTTCGTGAATCTGTACTAATCGCTTAGGATTTGCTTCCCGAAAGGCTTTTAGAGGGGCTGGAAGAATAAAAGCACTACATTCGGGGAGTATACCTATTTGAAGAACGGAAGCCTCATTTTTTGAAAAATCTTGTAAGCTTCTCTCCATGTTTTCATATAAAGATATTATTTGGCGAGCCCAAAGAATATATTCATGACCTGCATCAGTGAGAGTTATAGGATTATTACTTCTGTTAAATAGAAAAACCCCTAGTTTTTTCTCCTCATTTTTGATTATTTGGCTCAAGGAGGGTTGGGCAATATAAAGTTTTTTGGCAGCTTTAGTAAAGCTGCCCTCTTCAGCTACTGTAATGATATAACGGAGTATGTTATAGTTCATATTTTCTTCCCCTTATATAATTAGGTAATGTTTGATAATAGCTAGTGCTATTCTAAATAGATCTATAATAATACTAATTTTAAAGACAGCTATTGATTATTATAGGAAAAACCTATTGATTTTATAAATTATTATATATTATACACTATAATCTTGCAATGTTATAATTTAATTAATCAGAAAATTAAAAAAAGCATGACACTTACATGTGTATCACGCAAAATTTTAAAGAAAAGGAGAGGAGAAAATGACTATAAACAACTTATCAAAAGTAAAAAAAGAGGATTGTGCACTAATTATTATTGATATGCAAAACGATTTCCTTGTGGAGGGAGCGCCTATTGAATGTCCTGGAGGCAGAGAATTAATTCCAAACATCTCCAAAATGAAGGAATGGGCATATGCTAATGATGTACCTGTTTTTTACACTAAGGAGATGCATAATAAAAAGAAAACAGATTTTGGAATGGAATTAGAGAGAAGTGAACCAGAGCATTGTGTTGAAGGTACAAAAGGTGTAGAGATTATTGACTCATTAGCTCCTACTGAAAAGGATTATGTAATTATAAAAAGAAGATATTCTGGTTTTTATCTTACAGATTTAGATATTTTAATGAAGGGATTAGATAAAAAAGCTCTAATCTTAACAGGTGTAGCAACAAATGTTTGTGTATTTGCAACAGTACTAGATGCTCATCAAAGAGATATGCGTGCTATTGTATTATCGGACTGTGTAGCAGGTACAAGCCCTGACCTACATGATGCATATTTGAAAAATATAGACTATGTATTTGGTGACGTTGTTACAAGTGAAGAATTGATAAGTCATTTCTCAAAATAAAGAAGAAAGAGAAGCTTTTAAGGTTTTTTATGTCGTTCATTGAGGTTAAGTTCTTTAAGTGAGCTCTAATGAAAACTTTCTATTATTTATAAAAAACATATAAGGAGCGTGAGAATTATGTTTTTTCAAGATTTATTAGCTGCAATAGCTGTTGTGATAAATGGCCTACCTCAAGGCCTTTTGTCTCTTAGTTATGGTTTTGGATTATTACCAACTGCAGCAGGTTTTTTAGTCGGTACAATAGGTATGTTGGTATTTGGACAGGTTGCTCCTATATCTTTTCAAGCAGAATCTATTGTAATGGCAGGTTCATTAGGTAAAAATAGAGTAGAAAGATTAAATATAGTATTCTTTACAGGTATCATGATGGCAGTTATTGGAGGATTAGGACTTCTTAATCCCACCATTGATTTTATCGGACCAGCTATTCTAAATAGTATGATGGCAGGTGTAGGTATCATGCTTGCTAAGGCAGGTATCACGATGTGCAAGGAAAACAAAATAGCAGGTGGAGTTGCTATGATTTCGGCTATTTTGGTTTATTTTCTTACTGATAGTGATTTGATATACACTATTGTTATAAGTGTGTTTGTCAGCACAATAGTTCATATTTTAGTGAGTCGGTATTCACAAAAAACTGAAAAAGATGAAACACCTTTAGATTTGAGTAATGAGAAATTTGAACCAATGAAGTTTATTTGCAATTATAATGTCATCCGTAGTGTTCTCGCTTTAGTTACTTTGCAAATAGGAGGCAATATTGCTTATGCAAGTGTTACAGGAAGTATTGCAGGAGCAGCTGTAGATGTTGACAAGATTACATTATATTCGGGTCTTGCTGACTCTGCAAGCGCTTTCCTTGGTGGTGGTCCGGTAGAAGCTATTATTAGCGGTACTGCAGCAGCACCGAATCCAGTAAGAAGTGGCGTATTGATGATGGTTATCATGGCTGCTATTCTTATTGCTAAGTTTTTACCTAAAGTAGCTAGATATGTTCCTAGTCAGTCTATTGCTGGATTCCTATTCGTTTTAGGAGCTTTGGTAGTATTTCCTAGTAATGTTAGTACCGGACTTAGTGATGCACCTATGGTGGCGGGAGTTACCACTATTGTTACTTCTGCTACAGATCCTTTTATAGGAATGGTAGCAGGTTTGATAGTAAGATTTTTTATAGGCTTATAAGGTTAGGTTCAAAAGGTTCAGGAAGAGCACCTGAACCTTTTGTTCCAGCTATTGAAGAGCGAAGATAAAACCTCAAAGCAAATCAGCTTTGGGGTTTTTAAAATCAGTGAAAAAACAATTTGTTGATGTTCATTCAAAGCACTGACTCCGATAATATTACCTTTCTTAATTTGCTTTCCAGGCACATATCATACCATATTTTTTCCATCCTTGATGAACCCAACTGCATTAGCTCCATAATTAAAGGCATTTAGATCCATTTTCTTTCATCCCCTAAGGTAGTTTTATTTTTTGTTATACTAATTTGTATATGAAAAATACAGAATTCAACATTCTATATTGAAACCTTGTTACAGATGGATTTAATGGTTTAAATGAACGCTAGATTTATTGAAATTATTTAAAAGTTCAAAATTGAATTATATTTTTCTGTAGAATATAATAAAGGTGAAAACTAGATGTTATTGTCCTAACAGTAGTATCTATATTATATGATAGGAGGCGTAACGATGATTGAGCTAGTAGTTATCAGGCATGGACAATCTGTAGCCGATATTGAAGATAGGCATGAAGGAAGAGCAGATTTTCCTTTAACTGATTTAGGAAAAGAACAAGCAGAAAAGTTAGCTATGTGGTTAAAGGAAAGGTATAGCTTCGATATGATAATTGCAAGTCCATTAAAAAGAGCCAAGGAAACAGCGGAGATTATTAGTAGAAAAATGAATCACTCAGTTATTTTTAACGATAACTTAATGGAATGGAATAATGGGGTTTTAGCAGGACTTCTAAGGGAAGAAGCTAGACTTAAGTATCCCGAACCAGAAGGCGGAAGAAAGTATTTCCAATCAGTTGAAAAGGGAGAATCGCTAATAGATTTTAGAAGTAGGGCAGAGTATTTTCTTGCTAGCTTACTACATTCAATAAAGAATACAGAAGATAAAACTACTATATGCATAGTAGCCCATGGTGGAATAATAACTATGCTCTATAGGAGCTTTCTTAACTTACCTATAGATACTAACGTGTGGTTAGCAACAGGGGACACAGGAGTTCATATGTGGAGAATACAGGGCGATAGAAAGGTGATTGTTTATTCTAATAAGCAGGAGCATTTAAGTTTTAACCATCCTGCAAATAAAAAAATCTGATGTTTATGTGATTACAAAAAGCGTTGTATCATATGAATATATCTTGGGAACATGAAATTCTTTTAGATTTAGTTTTTGATTAGTTTTATTTATCTATTTTCATTTATATAAAAGAGAGTTTAGAATAGATATAGAAATATATTGTAAGTATTAGGCAAATGAGTTAATATAATATATGCAAGAGTTGTTTAATAATAAGGGATAAGAAACTTTTTATACAGTTTATAATACAAAAGCGTAGAAGAATAGAGGACATGAAAACTGAGGGGGTAATTAAAGTGAAATTAGCAGAGGCGCTTATATTGAGGGCGGAACTACAAAAAAGAATAGAGCAGTTAAAAACCAGGATTAAAAATAATGCTATGATACAAGAAGGGGATAGTCCAAATGAAGAACCAGAAGAGCTATTAGAAGAATTAGAAATGTGTATAACAGATCTTACATATATTATAAAGCGAATAAATAGAACAAATAGCCAAACCATGTTTGACAAGGAAATGACAATAGCAGATGCTTTAGCTGAAAGAGATGGTATATGGGAAAAAAGACTAGCTTTATCTCATATAATAGAGAGTGGAAGTATAAGATTTGACAGATATTCAAGAACAGAAGTAAAGTTTATAAGTACTATAGATGTAGGGAAATTACAAAAGGAAGTAGATCAATTATCTAAGGAATACAGAGAATTAGACACCAAAATTCAAAGTCTAAACTGGACTATAGAGTTAATTTAAATAAAGATGGTAGCTTAAGTTATAAAGGTGAGTACAAACCCAGCAACAGGGTCAAGTTGCAGCTTGGCGGCTAAGGAGCAAGGCTAGTGGTTCGAGTCCACATATAACAACTTATGCTCATAATTGTCACATGAGTACAAGTAGAAAGTGTATTGTAACTACCATGTACTAATTTATAATTTAAAGCGAGGGTGGGTAAGGGGATAGGCTAATATAATATGAAAAAGTGTTAAAAGGAGGTGGGTATTATGATGAAAGATACATTAGGTATCTATAAATCTAATACTTTATTGCAGGAGGTACTAATATTTGAGTTACAAGAAAGGTGTAGAAGTATTGCCAGCTCACCTTCTAAAAGAGGTACAGAAGTATATTGACGGAGGGTTAATATATATACCTAAAAAGAGTAAGAGAGTTGGCTGGGGTCATTTAAATGGTTCAAAGAAGTTACTAGAAAAACGAAATGAGAAGATATTTGAATTATATAAAAATGGTATACCTATAGATGAAATAGCCAACATGTATTATCTGAGTGAAGAAACCATTAAAAAGATTGTATATGGTAAAAAACAATTATAATTATTCTCTTCCTATGATTTTAAGGCTATAAATGAGAAAATATAATTGACCGGTTAGTATGTAGGAAAGGGGATGATTAAAATTAAAATAGAGGTGCTTTTAGCATAGCAAAAATAGTGGATGCTTATGTATCCACTATTTTTGTATATATTTTAGTTAGTTGAATAGGTTAGATTCTATGTTTAGATAATTATATATGACGAAAGTTGCTAATTATGGAGGGAGAATAACAGAATGATCATTGCATATAAGGATATTATTCTAAGAGATTATAAAGAGGAAGATATAGCCGATGATATTCGATGGATGACTGAAGAAATTGTTTGGCATGAATGGGATGCACCTTGGGAGGCTGAAGAAGATTTTAAGAATTTCGATGCAGAAAAGTACTATGAGAATGCAATGAAAAAATTGAAAGACAAGAAATCTAACAATGAATTTCGTTGGAAATTTGAAATTGATACTAAGGAAGGAGCTCATATAGGAGGGGTCAACTCTTATCTTATTGATGAGGAATATAATTGGAAACCTGCTTCTCAAGGAGGGTGTTTACATACACTTGGAATAGATATATGTGAATCATCTTACTGGTATAAGGGTTATGGAACACAGGCTTTTGCTGCTTTCATTAATTATCACATTTCAAGTGGAGTTACAGATATTTATACACAGACATGGTCTGGAAATTATCCTATGATTGCCATGGCAGAAAAAATTGGCTTTGAAGAATGTAATCGAGTAAGAAATTCTCGGATTGTAAGAGGAAACTCATTCGATGGTTTAACATTTAAGTTAAACATCAAAAAATTTGAAGAATTCTTTAGCAAATACTAATATGATAACGGGGGTTATTTAATGATAATAAAAAGTCAGGGCAATAATGAAAAAAACATCTTTAATTGGATAGAAAAAGAACTAAATCCAGAGTCTTGTTCATCAGAGGATTTTATATATAACGAAATGGAATCACAGTCAGGATATAGCCTACCAGTTATTTATCAACCTTTTGATTCAACCAAAAGATGGCATTGGAATGATAGAGGAAGTCTCTATGATTTTCTATACTCAACAAATGGCGCAGAGAAAAAACTATTAGACTTTGGGCCAGGAGATGGATGGCCTTCATTAATAGTGGCACCATTTGCTAAAGAAGTTATAGGAGTGGATTCATCTGAGAAGCGTGTGAAGATTTGCGCAGAAAATGCTAAGCGAATGGGTATTCAAAATGTCAGCTTTATAAGCTATAAATCTGGAACAAAACTACCCTTTGAAGATAACAGCTTTGATGGAATCATGGCAGCATCATCTATAGAGCAGACTCCAGACCCAAAGAAAACCTTAGAGGAATTATATAGAGTACTAAAGCCAGGAGGACGTATCAGAATTTTTTATGAGGCCTTAAGCGATTATAAAGATGGATATGAAAGAGATATATGGATAGAGGGACTAGGTGAAAGTTCATGTAAATTAATTATATTTAATAGAGATTTGGAAAATGAGTATGCATTGCAATATGGATTAACAATTGCCATGTCGGAGGAAGAGTTAATAAAAAATTTATCTACTAGTGGAGAAGTTAGCTTTGACCAAGTTTCTATTTCCTTCTTAGAAAGGATAAAATGCATGATAACAAAAGCACAAGTATGTAAAACTATCCATCCTTCAGGAAAAACCTTGGTTTCATGGCTAAAAGAAATTGGTTTTAAAGAAGTGCTAGCTACTTATAATGGAAGAAGTGCTGCTACAAAACTGTTTGATTTATATACAGATGATAATCGACCTTCTGATTTAAATTCGGTAGATGAAGCAATTAAAAAAGTTGTAAAGATAGTGACAGAATTAGAGGCACCAATTGAAAGTGATCCTATGATAACTGCAATTAAATAATTAATTTTATAACTAATAACTCTAGCATTTAAAGCTCTAATAGATTGCTAGGGTTATGTTTATTTTTAAGTCTTATTTGAATAAGTATATTTGAAAATTTCTGATTATCTAATATAATGAAGCTAGAGATTTTGGGCGTGTGTCATAGGATTACTAATGATGATAATTTTAGGATTTTAATTCTATAAACTTAAATTCTAATGAAATTTTAATATTTCTTGAATTGTGCTTAAAGATTAGATTGTTATAATTAAACCATATTAAGGGATAGGAGGTTTTAAATATGGTTACATTGGAACAAGTAGAAAAATTACGTGAATATGCAAATATTTCTTATGAAGAGGCAAGGGCAGCTCTTGAAGAGACTAATGGTGATATTCTTGAAGCATTAGTCAACCTTGAAAAGCAAAATCGTATAATTGTTCCTAAAGGAGGGGGCTATTACAATTCAAGAAGCAAATACCAAGATACTTATGAGAATCGAAGTGGAGATAACTATAAGAATGAGTACAAGAAAGTTGATGGTTCATCTTTTGGAGAACTAGTAGGAAGGTTTTTTAGATGGTGTGGCGAAATAATAAACAGAGGGAATAGGAATAGCTTTGAGGTCATGAGAGGGGAGCAGAAAGTAATCTCTATTCCAGTGACTATCTTAGCACTATTGCTACTATTCATGTTTTGGGTTACTATTCCTCTAATAATCGTAGGATTATTCTTTGGCTATAGATACATGTTTATCGGTCCTGATTTGGGAAAGGAAAATGTGAATCGTGCCATGGATTCAGTTGCAGAAGTAGCAGAGAGTCTAAAAAAAGAAGTTAAAGGTGATAAGTCTAATGGAGAGAATTTTGATAATTGAGGATGAAGAGAAAATAGCACGTTTTATTGAACTAGAGCTTAAGTATGAAGGCTATGAAGTAGAGAAAGTGTTTAATGGAAGGGATGGGTTAGAGCTTGCGACAACCCAGCCCTTTGACCTTATTTTATTATTTTACTTGACATCATGTTGCCAGAATTAAATGGAATCGAAGTCCTTAGAAGAATTCGTAGAGTTTCGGATATACCCATTATACTTTTAACGGCTAGAGATGCTGTTGTAGATAAGGTTACAGGACTTGACGGTGGAGCAGATGATTATATCACAAAGCCTTTTGCAATCGAGGAACTACTTGCAAGGATTAGAGTAGCTCTTAGGAAAAGATCTAATACTAATTTGATAAAAGCACCAGCAGAGCTTAATGCAGGGATGTTAACTCTTGACCCTATTAAGAGGGAAGTCAGAGTAGGTGAAACTTCACTTGATTTAACAAAAAGAGAATTCGATTTGCTTCAGTATCTATTAGAAAACAAAAATATAGTTATTAGTCGTGAAACCTTGCTTCAACATATATGGGGTTATGACTTTTCAGGTGGAACAAATGCAGTAGATGTGTATATTAGATATCTTCGTTCAAAGGTTGAGGAGCCCTTTGGACTGAAGTTAATTCATACTGTTCGTGGAGTGGGGTACGTGATAAAAGATGAATAATACCAATTCTAGCTCAACCAATATTACAAGAAAAATCCGTTCATCTCTGGTTTTAAAGCTTAATGCAAAAATGATAGCAAGAATGTTCTCTGGATTTTTATCTATTAATGTCCTTATTCTTTTAATGGGCTCTTTTGTTGTTTTTTGGAATACAGAAGAAGGAATAAAAGAAATCATTGAAATGATGAAGCGAGTTCCACAAAACTCGCAGCTAGTCTATGATAGTGTTGGGAGTTATAGAATATCTTCTAAGATAGAAGAGTTATATGGTTTTAAAATTCCTCAAAAAGTACAAAAGTATCTACCAGGTGGAAATGTTAATTGGGAAAGAAGTGTAGGATTATCAAATATAAGTGAAGAGATAAAATTGCTAGAAAAGGTTGAGCTAGTGAACTATTCTGTGATTACTAGAATTAACGGTGAAACCTATCAAATAGTATATGCATTAGGTCGTGATTTGAAATTATTCCTAACTTTATTTTCTATTTTGCTGGTATTTGAGCTAATCATTCTAATTGGGGGAATTGGGAAAGGGTCAAGGATGATAAGGCAAACCCTTAAGCCTTTGTACGATCTTGCAGAAACAGCTAAGAATCTAAATGCAGAAGTATCATCCTTAGGTTCAAAATCGGAAGATAGACATATTAAAGACCTAGCTGGAGTTATCAGTAGTATTGATGCTAACAAGCTAGATAAACGAATATCTATAGATAGTTCTCAAGATGAGCTTAAAGACTTAGCATCTGCCATAAATGATATGCTTAATCGTATCAATGCTTCTTATCAGTCACAGGTAAGGTTTGTGTCAGATGCATCACATGAGCTGCGTACACCTATATCTGTCATACAAGGATATGTTAATCTACTTGATCGCTGGGGTAAGAATGATGAAAAAACTATGCAGGAATCAATTGATGCTATTAAGAGTGAGACTCAGAATATGAAAGAACTAGTAGAGCAGCTGCTTTTTTTAGCTCGTGGTGATAATGAAACTATTCAGCTAAATAGAGAAGATTTTGATGCTTGTGAAGTAGTTGATGAGATAGTTCGTGAAGCACAAATGATAGATCCAGCTCATAGCTTTGATATAGATTTAAAGGGACCTGCTTATATCAGTGGCGACAAGCAGCTTATAAAGCAGGCTATACGAATACTTGTAGATAATAGTATAAAATACACTCCTGAAGGTGAAAAGATTATATTGAGGGTTGATAATGGAAATGATTCAGTTAGCATTACAGTTCAGGATAATGGCATAGGAATAGCACCAGAAGATATTCCTAGAATCTTTGATCGCTTTTATCGTTCTGATGAATCAAGAGCAAGAAAAACAGGAGGTTCAGGCTTAGGATTATCAATTGCTAAATGGATAATCGAACGTCATGGGGCTTATTTTGAAGTACTAAGTAGAGTAGATATTGGTACTCGTATTACAATTGTAATGCCGAGTACTAAACTGACTTCTACTGAACTGATAACAGAATAAAAAGCAAAACTTCTTCCTTTTTAATTAGGGAAGATTTTTTTATGCAAAGCAAACTTGACATATTTTGCAAAGCTTGCTATACTAAAAATGCAAAGCAAACTATACATATATTTAAAAGGTGATGAAAATGAAAACACGAATTAGGGAACTAAGAAAAGAAAGAAAATTGACTCAGGAAGAATTGGCTTTAGCAGTGGGTACAACAAGACAGACAATCACATCAATAGAAGTTGGAAAGTATACGGCTTCTCTCGTACTAGCATATAAAATTGCACGTTATTTTGGGTTAACTATTGAAGAAGTTTTTGATTTCTCTGATGTGGATTAATAATGGGGGTGTATAGAAATGGAGCAATTTAAAATGAAAGTTAAGAGAAGAATAATGCTGTTATCTATAGGGATTCTAGGAGCAGTAGTGCTTTGTGCTTATGGATTTTTTGCAATGGGTAGTGAAGCTGTGGTAGATGGAACTGTTACAGTATTCCAACTTGGGCTTATTTTTGGTATTGGAATAAGGGCACTTATTGAAATTATTAAGCTGAGAATGGTAATTAAAGACGATAGGAAGCTTAAGATGTTATATAACAAGGAAAATGATGAAAGGTTAAAACTCATACGCAGTAAATCTGGAATGCCAATGCTGATGATTACATCTATATTGATGCTTATAGCAGCAATTATCTCTGGGTATTTCAATACAGTAGTGTTTTCAACACTAGTTATAGCTGCAATGGTACAGCTATTATTAGGTTTAATTGTAAAAGTGTATTATATGAAAACTATGTAAAAGAGATTTGAGAGAAGAGAAATTAGGAGGTAACTTAATGAGAAAAGAATTCAAATTAGGAGTTATGCTATTTGCTATTTTTAATGTTGTGAGATTTATAACTAAAGATATACTGACAGAATTACCAGCTATACATTTTATCCTTGGGGTAATAGTAGGATTGGCACTTGTACATATAATGATTGGGTCATTACCAGAAGATAAGTATTTAAGAATAAAAGCTTTTAAAGGAAACTTTAGCTCTTTTGTAAAATAACAATAATTGATCCTTAGACAATAAGTCTAGGGGTTTTATTTCATGTTTATAATAATATTTCTATTTGCTTTTAGAGATATTATTATATAATATTATATAAACATTTACAGTTATACATAGGAGGAGATTGTGATTAAAAAGAATGATATATTAGAAGTTTATATAGACGAAGTAGAGTTTCCGAGCAAAGGAATAGCAAAAGTAGGAGATAATAATATACTTATCAAGAATGCTATAAAAGGCCAAAAAGTCAAAATAAGAATTACAAAGAAAAGAAAGGATAAAATTGAAGGAAAGATATTAGAAGTTTTAGAAAGAGCACCTATGGAAAAAGAACCATTTTGTAAGCATTTTGGCATATGTGGAGGATGTTCATATCAGACAATTTCATATAATGACCAGCTAAATATGAAGAGCGATCAAGTATTAAAGCTATTAAAGGATGCAGAGATTGGTGATTTTGAATATCTAGGAATCGAACCAAGTCCCATAGAATACGACTATAGAAATAAAATGGAGTTTACTTTTGGTGATGTGGAAAAGGGCGGAGAGTTAACTCTTGGTATGCATCAAAAAGGCAAGTTTTATGAGATAGTTACAGTAGACGGCTGTAAGATAGTGGATGAAGATTTTATAAAAGTACTGACCAATATTCTAGGCTATTTCAAAGAAAAAGGTGTAGCACTATATAATAAAAGGAGCCATGAAGGTGTACTTAGACATTTAGTAGTTAGAAAGGCTATGAAGACAGGAGAGCTTCTGATTAATTTAGTGACTTCATCACAACAACAGTTAAATCTTAATGAACTTATCGAGAGGCTTAAAGGAATTGATTTTCAGGGAGAGCTTGTAGGCTTCTTACACACTATAAATGACAATCTTTCGGATACAGTTCAAAGCGATGAGACAAGGGTATTGTTCGGAAGGGATTATATAATAGAAGAAATCCTAGGACTTAGATTTAAAATATCAGCATTTTCATTTTTCCAAACTAATACTTTAGGGGCAGAAAAGCTATATTCCATAGTTAGAGACTTTGCAGGAGATAAAAAAGATAAGCTTATATATGATCTATATTGTGGAACTGGTACAATAGCTCAAATCATGGCAGCTGTAGCTAGTAAAGTCATAGGTATAGAGATAGTAGAAGAAGCAGTAGAAGCAGCAAAGGAAAATGCAAAGCTAAATGGACTGGACAACTGCCACTTCATAGCAGGAGACGTAATGGAAAAGGTATCAGAGCTCAAAGAACAGCCTGACCTAATAATCCTTGACCCACCAAGAGATGGCATTCATCCAAAGGCTATACACAAAATAATAGACTTTGAACCAGAAGAATTCATCTATGTATCATGTAACCCAAGGTCTTTAGCGAGAGATTTGCCTATCTTTGAGGAAAGAGGGTATAAGGTAGAGAAGGTTAAATGTATGGATATGTTTCCGCATACGCCGCACGTTGAGGCAGCAATTCTGATGACATATTGTGGTTCTGGGAAGGAATAAGAGACTTTGACCACAACATATAGTGGTTTGAGGATGAAATTTGGGTCAAAAATTGGTGTAAAAACACCCTTTTTTGACCCCTTAAAATGGGCCATTTGACAGATGACATTGGATAATTAGAGATATAGGAAGAGTAAATGGTTAATTTTGGTTGATATTATGGTATGTGAAATATATACTAGAGGTGAAGATTTGTAGTATTATGTGCAACTAATAGGTATTAAATAAAAATTAAGAATTAATTTCAAAGGGGGTACAGACTATGATAAAAACAGTTAGCAAATTAGATGAAGTGATGGATTTTGCATGGGAGTTAAGTCAAGATGATTTATATGCAAGTTATCATAGGTTAAGTTCAATAGAAATGGTTAAGGAATATATTGACAGGGCTATAGTTTCAGAGTTTGAAAGAATAGTAGCTTGTTATCGTCAGGATGTATTATGTGGAGTTTGTATATACTTTTGGGAATTCGACGAAAAATATGCACAAACAACAATGTTCTTAATAAAAGAAAATTATGATGAGATTGCAGATGAACTTATTGCTTATATAGGTGAGCAATTACCTGGACATGAATTATTCATAGGTGTACCTTTTTCTAATACCAATGCTAATAAATATTTCAAGAAAAGAAATTTTAGATGCACCGACTCTTTAATAGATACTAGATTATATAATTTACAATCACATATAAATCCTAAACATGATTTGGTAGAAAAGATTACTAAGGAAAATTTTAAAGAATATGAAATGTTTCATGACAAATATGCGATTCCTTTAGGAATGTATTATAATAGCAAGAATTTAGAAAAAGAAATAGAAAGATTTCGAGTATTTGTTTTTAAAGAAAACGAAGTGATTCATGCAAGCATTTTCGTTAAAACAGTTGAAGAAAGCGCAGAAATTTTTGGTTTGTTTATTGATGATGAATATAAAGATAAAAATATTGAAAGCATTTTAATTGATGAAGTATTGATGCAATTATATAGCGAGTTTGGCACATTAAAGGAAGTCCTATATTTTATTGATGAAGATAATACTGAAGAATTAAATTCAGCTTTAGCTGCAGGTTTTAGTATTAATGATACTTATAGATGTTATAGATGTCTACTTTAGATACACATTATTTATATTTAACAGTTTATCAGTATATTTATACGAAGCAGGAAATCTATATTTTGGGAGGTAGTCAAAATGCCAATTTTAGATATAAAACAACCAGAATATATAATTGTAAGCGATGATATTCGGTTACGCAAATTTGATAATAATTTTGAGTTTGCTCTTGAATGGTATCAAGATGAAGAAATGCTAATGCTGGTAGATGGAGAGAATGAACCATATGATATGGAAAGATTGTGCAAAATGTATTCCTATCTGAATGAATATGGTGAATTGTATTTTAATGAGGTACAAGATGGTGATAAATATATCCCGATAGGTGATGTGACATTTTCAAGCAAAGATATGCCTATTGTTATCGGTGTTGAGTCTTATCGTGGTCAAGGGATTGGTAATAAAGTTGTTACGGCACTCGTTGAACGCGGAAAACAACTAGAATATAGTTGTCTTATGGTTAATGAAATATATAAATATAATATTGGGTCACAAAAATTGTTTGAGGGTATTGGATTCCAAAAATATGAAGAAACAGAAGATGGTTATAGATATAAATTAAATCTTATATCAGGAATATAATAGATTCCCTAGTTAAGACGCAATATTTATATTATGTGCAACTAATAAGAAAAATACTTAGACAAATTTAAAATGGAAATTATAGATGTATTAGAATATAAAAGATTCTAATACATCTATTTTTAT